>JAGCOI010000006.1 GCA_017645485.1 Alphaproteobacteria bacterium
TTAATTTTCTGATAAAGAAAGAGTTGAGAATTTCAACAACTCTCAACTCTAAACTTTAAACACTAAACCGTATCGTCGGAGTGGCCCGACTCGAACGGGCGACCGCTTGCACCCCATGCAAGAATGCTAGCCAACTGCACCACACCCCGCCTGCTTTTCGCGCTGCAAAAATACAACTTTTTTGAATACAACGACTATCTTTAAAACATTTTTAATGCCCTTTGCAGAAATACGACTTTATTTAATTCTTTTTTGTATCTTTGCAAAAAAATTTAAACACCTTATTAATTAATATGGAGCACATTCAATGCCTTATCCTTGGCTCAGGCCCTGCTGGCTACACAACCGCCATCTACACCGGCCGCGCTGATATAAAAACTGTTATCTATGAAGGACCGCTAACAGGCGGACAGCTCACTCAGACCACCGAAATCGAGAACTTCCCGGGCTACCCGGAAGGCATCCAGGGTAACCAGATGATGGATGACCTGCGCCGTCAAGCCGAGCGCTTCGGCACCGAGTTCCGCATGGGTTCGATAGTGGAAGTCGACGCCTCGAAACGTCCATTCCACTGCAAGTCGGACTTCGGCGACGAGTTTCTGGCTGACGTCATCGTCGTCGCCACCGGCGCCTCAGCGCGTTACCTCGGACTGCCGACAGAAGAGCAGTTTAAAGGCGGCGGAGTGTCGGCTTGCGCCACATGCGACGGCTTTTTCTACCGCGGCAAAGACGTGGCAGTGGTGGGAGGCGGCGACACTGCCTGCGAAGACGCCACGTATCTCGCACACCTCTGCAACAAAGTGTATATGATAGTGCGCCGCGACGTGCTGCGCGCCTCGAAAGCCATGCAGCACCGCGTGATGAACACCCCAAACATCGAGATACTCTGGAACACCAACACCAAAGAGCTGTTCGGCGAAGTGAGCGGATTCATGAGCACACTGCAAGGCGCCATCGTGGTCAACAACAAGACCGGCGAGGAACGCACACTGAAGATCGACGGATTCTTCGAGGCTATCGGTCACATCCCGAACACCGACGTGTTCAAGGGAATCCTCGAGATGGACGAGACGGGCTACATCATCACCAAGCCGAAATCTACAGCCACCAGCGTGGAAGGCATATTCGCAGCAGGCGACTGCCAGGATAAGACCTACCGCCAAGCGATAGTGGCAGCAGGGAGCGGCGCAATGGCAGGTATAGAAGTGGAGAGATTTCTCATTGAGAAACGTTAGTCGGCGTTTCAGCATTTAAAATTTCCATTTCGGCACTTTCAAGCTTTTGAACGCTTGTCTCCAAACTTTTTATTTTGGTAAGCAGTGCATTTCTTTACGCAATCACTCTGTCACGAGCCAAAAGAGCGGCTTTCAGATTTGTTTGTTCTTCACCGTTTTCATCACTTATCCACCCGCCGTTGTCCGCAATTTCTTTCATTTTTTCTTCAACGACCAATGCCTGTTCTTTATATCTGTTCAGGTCGTTTTCGTTGTCAAAATCTTCTTCGGCTATCAGTGAAAACATCGAATTGATGTTTTTATGCACGGCAACAAAATCACTCATCAATTCCGCATAAGCATTACGCGAATCTTTCAGCGCCGATTTTAATGTGCCCGTTTTATTGTAAATATGATATGAATACGCACCCCAAACGCTCATACACAAAAACAAAAGCAAAAGAAAAATTTGCATTTTCGAAGATATATTTAAAACCTTAGCGCGTCCGCCGCTTCTGAAAATAATCTCTTTGGTTGAAAAAAGCGGCTTTGACGGTGCATAATGCATCTTACGCGGTTTTTTTATTTTAAATTTGTGTGCGTTCTTCCTCATATAACTTTCCACAAAATCAAAACGCCCGAAATTTATTTATTTTTTTCGCGGCAGGGCGTATTTATATCATACTTTTTTAAAAAAATAAAGCTTTTTTTCAATCCTCTAAATCCGAATCAAAAATAACAAATTCTCTGTCCCCCGCCATATTCAAAACTACGCGTGCACGCTCATCTAACATATCCAAATCCAAACTTTGCGGTGACAGACGGCGAACCTTTTGATCCCACTCTTGTTTTTCAAGCGCATATTTTTCAGCGCTCGCACGGGCATCTGAAACTTCTTTATTTAAATTGATATATTTAATTAACCCGCGCTCTCCGCGAACGGCATAAAACGTAAAATAAACAGAAACCAAAACAAGCACTAAAAAAAAGCCCGACGAACTTTTGATTTTTGATATAAACTGTTTAAGTCTGTTCATTTTTCCCTCTGTTTTTTTCATCCGCCTAGAGTATAAAAATCAATATTTAAAAATTCGTTATAAAAATAAAAAACTCCGAAACATTTCGGAGTTTTTTTATCAGGCATTCTTAAAACATAAATCTTAAACCTGCCGTCACTTCTTTTAAGTTGTTGACACGCTTCATACCGAGATATGAATACCGTCCCATCATACGAAAAGCAAAATGCTCGTTAAAATCATATTGCATACCTATACCGGCACGATACCCTATACGGTTTTGAGATTTATTGGCCACATCAGGATATCTGAAATCAAAACGATAGTTGGCAAGACCGAGCGAACCGAGCAAATTAAATTGCGAACACATAATCGGCATATATC
The DNA here is from genome assembly GCA_017645485.1 of Alphaproteobacteria bacterium. GTDB lineage: Bacteria > Pseudomonadota > Alphaproteobacteria > RF32 > CAG-239 > UBA1254. Next base: position 2,615 of record JAGCOI010000006.1, read on the forward strand.
CGTACAAATCCACACCGTATGCCAAAAATTCGGTTGAATGTTTTTCACCGTCAATTGTTTTCTTTTCTTTAAGCGCTTGTTGATAAAAAGCTTCCAGTCCCATATATCCGTACATTCTCGCACCGATATTAATCGAAGGTGAACTGTAGCTTTCTTTCATATGTCGGGCAGCGCCGCCGAATTTCGCATTTGAATAAATATAATCGGCACCGATATAAGGATGCATTTGATTATACACATCATTCCAATATCCGGCTTGAGCTTCAAAAGCAAAAATCGAAGCCACACCGGCAAGTAACAGAGTTTTTTTCATATTAAATATTCTCCTATTTATAAATAGTTTTATGTTAAATTTGAATTCATTATAAAAAGTTCTCTTGCTATATATTCTGCAAAAACAAAATTTAAATGGTGCGTTTTCAAAAAAAATAATGATATAATGCATCAAACAATGTTTTGGAGATAAAATATGTGTTTTTCCAATCCTGACAACAATTGCACAAAATGCGCACGACTCGCCGAGTTTCGCTGTCAAAACCGCCAAAAATTTCCGGCTTACCACAATGCGCCCGTACCCTCTTTCGGCTCTCTTGGCGCACAATTGCTTATTGTCGGCATGGCTCCCGGTTTGCACGGTGCCAACCAAACAGGCAGACCTTTTACAAACGACGGTGCGGGAGACACGCTAATGCTTGCCTTAAAAAAATTTGATTTTGCCACGGGCGAATATAAAAAGAAAAAAGATGACGGCTTTGAGCTTGTCAATGCACGTATTACAAACACCGTCAGGTGTGTACCGCCTCAAAACAAAATCACCTCTGAAGAAATCAAAAATTGCATGCCTTTTTTACAAAAAGAAATGGCACAAATGCCAAATCTTAAAGTTCTGCTCGCCATCGGCAAAGATGCGCACGATGCCATACTTCAAGCCTTATTTTTGAAAAAAAGCGATTTTACGTTTGCACACGGCAATGTCCATTATTTACCCGTACGTCAACTCATTTTGGTTGATTCTTACCACACATCACGCTACAACATCAGCACCAAACGTTTAACGCCTCAAATGTTTGACAATGTCATGAAACAAACGAAAGAACTCTTATGAAAAAATTTTTAATTGACACTTTTGTTTTTATCTTTGCCGTTTTTGCTTTTGTTTGTTTTTTTGTTTTTCTTCAAACGCATTACATCTGGGGAAATATTGACATCGAGCAAATTTTAATCAATCTCAACGAAGGCATTGATTTAATTTCCGACCACCTGCTTATCGGTTATATCATCAGCATTATCTTAGGTATCGTCACGGCTGTTGCCACCTCTGTTTTCTTAAAAAAGAATTGGCGCCTGTTTACCGTTTCCGTTGTGCTTTGTTTTGTTGTTTTGTGGCAAATCGGTCTTTTTTCTTACTTTTTAAACAAACATCTTTATTCCGATATTTACGAACGTGAATACACAAACCCGCAAAATCTGCACTTTACTTTTCCAAATCCCAAAAGAAACATCATTGTCGCATATATCGAATCGGGTGAAGTTAATTATGCAACCGACCTAAAACAAAATCTTATTGAAAAAACATATGCCTTCATGAACAACTCTCTTTCATTTAGCGGATTTCATCAAATACTTTATCAGGACTACACGCTTGCCGCCATGCTTTCAAGCATGTGCGCCATACCGTACAGGGGTTCAAATCTTAAAGGCTACGAGGGTTATCAAAATTTTCTTGCAAATCTTGTCTGCTATCCGCAAATCCTCAAAGAAAACGGGTATGAAACCGTTTTTATGAAAGGCGCAAACATCAATTTTTCCCGCACGGGCCTTTTTATGACAACACACGGGTTTAATGACGCCTTAGGTGCGCAGGAACTCAATCAAAAATTTGATTTACCCTTAAAAGACAACACCGGCGGCTTTAACGGCTATCATGATGCCGCCCTTTATCATATGGTTAAAGATACTTTAACTCGTTTAAGCCAAAAAGAAAAACCGTTTTTACTCTCATTTATCACCTTAGATACGCACTCGCCTGACTTTTTCTTAAGTCCCGGATGTAAAGGCACCTCATCACACCAACAAGATGTTGTCCGTTGCGCGGATTCAATGCTTGCAGATTTTATTTCATGGCTTAAAGAACAACCTTTTTATCCTAACACAACACTTATTGTCCTCGGCGATCATCCTCAAACAGGCATTAACCGCATATATCCGAAATTGCGTCAACGTCAAATTATCAACTTTATCCTTAACCCCTCACCCGCTTTTTCAAAAGCAACACATTCTTCGTGGACAACGCTTGATGTTGCACCGACAATTTTAAATGCGGCGGGCATTTCTTTTAACGGCGCAAAATTCGGACTCGGCCGCTCACTGTTTCAAACCGAGCCGACACTTTATGAAAAATTCGGACATAAGCTTGAAACCGAACTTTTGAAATCATCTCACGTCTATAATTCTTTTGAAAAAATCAAAAACAAAAAAACACCTCAATACAATTTTTACGAATCTTTGGGTAATGATATCAAAACGCCTGATGCCGTTTCATCTTATGCCACCTATGCCAATCCGCTTCAAGGGGCCGTATTTTTGGAAGAATTGTCTTTTAAGCTGCCGCAAACAACCTCCGATTTGGCATTTGACATCACATTTAAAACATTGCTTACAAAAAAGCGTGAACGTCGTATTAAAGTCTTTGCAAACGGCACACTTGTTGATACATGGCATGTTTCTTTTTCAGACAAACAACCCGTTTCAAAACGCGCCCTTATTCCAGCCCGTCTTATTAACGATGACAAGCTTCTTATTTTCTTTGATGCGGATGAAGTGGCCTCATTAAGCGAGGCACTCGGTATCGGTGTTTTACGGTTTTCGCTTAATCCCGTCACACAAAAATAGCGGAAGAAAATATCTTCCGCCATCTTCAATTTCATATAAATATTTGAAAAATTATTTATTGAGTTGTGCCGCAACTTCGGCAGCAAAATCTTCTTCTCTCTTTTGAAGACCTTCGCCGAGTTTGAAACGAACATAAGAAGCCAATTTGATTTCTGCACCAAATTCTTTGGCAGCTTCGGCAATAACATCTTTCACCTTCTTATCGGGATCCATAATGTAAGCTTGTTCTTCCAAAACAACTTCTTCATAATATTTACGCACGCGACCTTCAACCATTTTTTCAATAATGTTTTCAGGCTTTCCTGAAGCACGAGCCTGTTCGGCATAAATGCTTCTTTCGTGATTAACGGCTTCGCTGTCAACACTTGCAATATTTGCAAAAAGCGGTGCAGAAGCCGCAATGTGCATGGCAATATGCTTACCGAGCTCATTTAATTTATCTTTATCGGCATTTGATTCCAAAGCAACCAAAACACCTATTTTACCCAAATTCGGTTTTAAGGCACTGTGTACATACGTTGCCACAACACCGTTTTTAACTTCCAAAACGGCTGCACGGCGCAAATTCATGTTTTCACCGATTTTAGCAATCATATCGGTCAAACGTTCACCGAAAGATTTACCGCATTTCGGGCAACCGAAATTTTTCATTTTTTCAACATCGCCGTCATTTAATAAGGCAACTGTTGCGGCATCTTGCACATATTCTTGGAAAATATCGTTTTTCGCAACAAAGTCCGTTTCTGAGTTTACTTCAACAACGGAAGCTCTGTTTGCATCAACGGCAACGGCCACCAAACCTTCCGCAGCAATACGGCTGGCTTTTTTAGCCGCTGTAGCCAAACCTTTTTTTCTGAGCCAGTCAACAGCCTGATCCATATCACCGTTGGCTTCAACCAAAGCCTTTTTGCAATCAAGCATGCCGGCACCGGTTGTTTCTCTTAATTCTTTTACTTTTGCAGCAGTAATTTCTGCCATATCTTTATTCCTTTATTAAAATTGAACCATTAAAGGCGGCAATGAAAATCACCGCCTTTTCATTAACAGTCGTTATTCGGCTGCTTTTTCTTCGGTTTTAGCTTTTCTGGGCGTACGTTTTTTCGGTGCTTTTTCTTCAGCCGGCTGTTCATCAGCTTCAGCTTCAACTTTAACACCTTGCGCAGCCATTTCCGAAGCCATACCGTCAACGATGGCAGCACTCATCAATTCGCAATAAAGCGTAATGGCTCTGATAGCATCATCATTACCCGGAACAGGAAAATCAACTTCTGTCGGATCAGCATTTGTATCAACAATACCAACCACCGGAATACCGAGTTTCTTTGCTTCTTTAATAGCCAAAGATTCTTTTGGTGTATCAATAACAAACAGCATATCCGGTTGACCGCCCATATTCATAATACCGTTCAAGGATAAAGCTAATTTTTCCTGCTCTTTCTTTAAGTTCAAAATTTCCTTTTTGGTATAACCTTCGGTTTCGCCTTTTTCAAACATTTCGTTTAATTTAGCCAAACGCATGATGGACTTATGAACCGTTTTCCAGTTTGTAAGCATACCGCCGAGCCAGCGATAATTTACATAATATTGTCCGCAACGAAGTGCGTTTTCTTTAACCACATCTTGAGCTTGCTTTTTGGTGGCAACAAATAAAATTTTACCGCCGTTTGCCGCAACTTCACGAGCCGCATTCAAAGCGGTGTAAAGCATCGGATATGTTTTTTGCAAATCAATAATGTGAATGTTGTCTTTCTTACCGTAAATGTAAGAAGCCATTTTCGGATTCCAACGACGAGCGTGGTGACCGAAGTGTGCGCCTGCTTCAACCAATTGGCGCATTGTAAAAGTCGGAAGTGACATATTAAAATCCTTTTCTTTTCCGGTTAAACCTCCGCAAGCTTTAAGCCTTAAAAATTAAAGCACCGGAGCGAAGTCGCTTTTAATAAAAAACAATCCGCCGTTGCTTGCGTGTGTTATTGTTATAAACCGACACCATTGTCGATTCGGCTCAATATTTAACTTTATTTTTTTGATTTTGCAAGCTTTTTTTTCAGCTTTTTATCACATTTACTCGTCTTTTTCGTTTTCTATCTGATTTTGTAAATCGGACAACTTTAATTTTAAGTTTTCGTCAGCCCCCGCGGCAAATGCTTTATCTATTTGCTTTTTTGCAACTTCAATGCGCCCCGATAAAAAACTGAATTTTGCCGCCGCATATAAACTTTGCGCATTTCTGCCCTGCTCATGATATGCGCGTGACAACAGTTCCCAACCGCGCGGACTTTCTTGCCTTATTTGTAATTTATTTAAAATACCTATGATTTCCGTTAAATTTTTTTGATTTGAAGGCAATTCCATTGCACTTTCCGCATATAAAAGCATTGTTTCAGGCAAATCCGGTTTTATTTTCAATGCTTTTTTGTAGGCATTAACAGCCTCGGTAATTTTGCCGCCTTCAAACAAAAATTGACCTTTCAACTCATAAAAATACGGATTATCGGGTTGCTTTTCAATTAAGTTATCCATCAGTGCTACGGCCTGCGCAAACTTTTTATGCCTGAAAGCAATAATGGCGTGCGCGTATTGCGCCGCCATGCTTTTATTATTATCGGGATATTTCATTAAAACCCTGTCGTCATTTAATAAGAAAGCCCCGAGTTTTGCCTGAACGAGCTTTAACTTACCGTCAAAAGGCGAGGTTGTTCGACCGCCGTTTTCACGCGCGGCTTTATCAAAAAAAGCTTTACGTTCCGCGTTCATCGGATGCGTTTTAAAATACGGTGTTTCCTCATAACCCGAAAGTCTGTTGTTTTTTTCGATTGCTTTCATAAAATTTTCAAGTCCGATCGGAGATTGACCTATTTTTTTCAAATATTTAACAGCACTTTCATCAGCGCTTCTTTCCTCGGTTAAGCGGTAAAAAATCATTGAATTTATCAGTGATCCGTGCGATCCGAGCGCCACGGCCATCGCCGCATCGCCTCTGCCCGAAGCAACCGCGGCCGTACCTGCCGCAATCAAAGAAATAGCCGACAAAGTGCGCAAATCATTCATTTTTAATTTTTGACGCATAATATGTCCGCCCGCAATATGCCCTGCTTCGTGTGCAATAATACCGAACAATTCGTTTGTGTTTTTAACTTCCAGAATTGTTCCCGTATGTAAAAACAAATGATTACCGTCACTGACAAAAGCATTAAGGCTCATATCGTTTAATATATGAATTTTATTAAAATCACATGCAATACCTGCCGCATCAAACACCGGTTTTGCAATTTGATACATTAAAGTTTCGGTTTCATCATCGGTTAAAAGCGTCGGCTCGGCAAAACATTTCGTCACAATCGCCACCAAAAACACGAACGTTTGCACAAAAGCTTTAAGAGCCGTATATATGTTTATCCTATTAATCTGCGCCACCATGTTGTTTTCTTTTTATCAGGTGTCTCATTTGCACTCAAGTCATCAGAACTGTACAAAAGAACGGGCGCTTTGTTTTGTTCACTGTTTTTCCTTCTGAAGCGACGGTCAAAACGTCCGCGTCGTCTGTTAAAACGCTTTTTACAACTCTCTTGGCATTCTTCGGTTTCACCGTCTTCGGTCTCTGATATGTCGTCATCATAATTTTCGTCTTGTGCAACGGAAGAATCATATTTAACCGCCGTTGAAACATCTTCATTTTCCTGTGTTTTCTTCACGCGTTGTTTTTCAATCTTAAAATCAGATACATTTTTCATCTCGCTGTCGGCTAAAATACAAATACTGATATCATACCTGTCTTCCAAATTGCTCAAAGCCTTACGTTTTTTATTAAGCAAATAGACCGCCGTTTCCGTCGGCACGGATACATTCAGGTTATTGAATTTATTTTTCACGCCTTCTTCTTCAATGGCTCTTAAAACAAGCGTTGCACCCGATTCGGTTGTACGCATAACACCGTGTCCGTGACAATAAGGACATGTTTCATAGTTGCTTTCCACAAAAGAAGAATGCATACGCTGACGCGAAATTTCAAGCAAACCGAAACAGCTCATACGTGCAACCTGTACACGTGCTCTGTCATTTTTCAAAACCTCTTTCATGCGTTTTTCAATGGCAATATTATTTTTGGCTTCTTCCATATCAATAAAATCAACAACAATCAAACCCGCCAAATCACGCATCTTTAATTGTCTGCCGATTTCATCAGCCGCTTCAAGGTTCGTTTTTAACGCCGTTTCTTCAATATCCAATTCTTTGGTCGCACGTCCCGAGTTCACGTCAATGGCAACCAATGCCTCCGTCGGGTTAATAACCAAATAGCCGCCCGATTCCAATTGCACAACAGGACTGTGTAGTTTATCAAGTTGTGCTTCCACCTGATAACGTTGGAATACCGGCGCTTCATAAGGCTTACGACACTTAATCTTTTTCAAGCTGTGCGGCGAAAGAATTTTTGCAAAATCTCTTGCGGCCTTATAGGCTTCATCTCCGTCAACGATAATTTCCGCAATATCATTCGAACACATATCACGAAGCGCACGTTTAATCAAATCTCCTTCTTCATATATCAACGAAGGTGCTTTGTTTTTAAGCGCGGTCAGACGAATTAAATTCCATGTGCGAATCAAATAGTTATAATCACGCACAATATCTTCTTCCTGTTTATCTTCACCTGCCGTACGAATAATCAAAGACATGTCCATCGAAAGCGGTAAAGACTTCATAATGTCTTTCAAACGTTTCCTATCGGCCGCATTTGTAATTTTGCGCGATACACCGCCGCTCTTAATACGGTTCGGCATCAACACGCCGTATCGACCGGCAAGCGACAAATAAGTTGTAAAGGAAGCACCTTTGTTGCCCCTTTCTTCTTTAACAACCTGCACAAGCAAAACCTGCCCTTCTTTAATAACGTCTTGGATTGTTGATCTGTGATATAATTTGCGGGCACGTATCAAACGACGTTGAAGTTCAAAGCTGTATTCAAATTCATCATCTGTTGCATTGTCCGCTATATCAATATCAACTTCATCATCATCTTCGGCATCTAATACGGATTGCATATTTGCTTCTTCATGAAAACGATCATCTTCATCAAAGCTGTCAGCGGATAAAACCTTCAAATCTTCATTGTTTTTATCTGAAACGATATTTTCTTCAAGTGCCTGTTTATCTTCGGATTGTTTTTCTTTTCTAAGACGTCGTGCATATTTACGCTTGTCCATTTTTTTCTTCGGTGCTTTAGCCGAATTTTCATCTTGCCCAATCTCTTCGCCGCTTAAATTCGAGTCCTCAACATTTTCATTTTTAACATCTTCATCATTGTTTTGTTCAATAACTTCATCGCCAAAAACAATTTCCGTAGATGATGGCGTTAAAACATCCTGCTCGTTTTTTGCATTTTCTTGAAGCGTTTTTTCGGCTTCATCACTTTGAACGGCATCATCTTTTCTTTCTTTCAAACGTTCTTCTTCAAGTTTTCTTGCCTCATACAACGCTTTCTTTTCCGCACGATAACGCGCACGCTGTTCGCGCCGTTCTTTAATATATTTTTTCTTATTTTCGATAATTTCATCAACTTCCTGATCCAACGCATCCAAAACTTCCTGTGAAACATTGTAATAGTCCGGATGAATTTCGCTGAATGCCAAAAATCCGTGTTTATTTCCGCCGTAATCAATAAAAGCTGCTTGCAAAGAGGGTTCTATTCTAACCACTTTTGCGGTATATATATTACCTTTAATCTGTTTTCTTGAAGTTGATTCAAATTCAACATCTTCAATTTTATTTCCATCCAATATAACAACACGCGTTTCTTCTTTTTGCGTGTCATCAATAAGCATTCTTTTCGTCATTTTAATTTCCTGTCGCCAAATTCGTTAATTTACCCCGACAGAATTTTGAAAGAAAAATACAAATATAGTAAGGCTTAAAGCCTTTTTTGTCACCGAGCGCTTATATGCGCCTATGTTTTTCGGCTTTCAAAAATTATTTTCTTATTTATTCTTTTTTTTTGAAAGCAACAAAATTCTGCCTCTGTCTGTCGCCGATACGCGCATCTTATGCAAAATCTTCCGTGCGCATGTGTACCGACACGCATACAATATATATTTTGTTTTAAAAATACAACAGGAATTTTTTACATTATTCAACATTTTTTTAAGAGATTGGTAATAAGTTTAACTGTACAATGTTTAACATGAAAAAAATATTTGAAAAATGTAAACGAAAGTTAGGTTTTGTCCTTTTAGCGTTTGTTTTCGCTTCGGCTTTTTGCGGCAATCTTTTTGCCGCAACCATAACCAATATGCGCATCGGGCAGCAAATCGGCGGTGTACGTATCGTTTTTGATGCCGACAGCAAATTCGATTATCAGGTCTTTTTACTTTCAAATCCCAAACGATTGGTGGTCGATACGCTTTCCACGGATATAAAAAAAACGCTCACAAACACCCAAAATAACATTATCTCTTCAACGCGCGTCGGCAAATTAAACGAAAAAGACAAGCGTATTGTATTTGACCTGCAAAAACCGGCTCTTATCAAACAGGCATTTATCCTGCAACCTTCCAAAAACAACAATTGGCGTTTTGTTGTCGATTTGGTTACCACATCCGAACGCGATTTTGAGCATCAGGCCGGTGTTAAAAATGCCCTTTCAAGCAAAAACAACAAAGCATCTTCACTTGCCTCAAAGAAAGATTCAAAGTCGTGGTTTACTTCTTTAAGCAAAAGTTCAAAACCGAAAACAAGGCAAAAAATCATTGTTCTTGATGCCGGTCACGGCGGTAAAGACCCCGGTGCCATCGGTGCTCACGGCAAAACTTACGAAAAAAACATTACGCTTGCCATGAGCAAAGAACTTAAGGCTCTTTTGGAAACAAAAGGTTATAAAGTGTATTTAACACGCAGTACCGATGTTTTTATTCCGTTGCGACAACGCGTTAAAATAGCCCAAAAGTATAAAGCAGATTTATTTATGTCCATTCATGCCGACAGCGCCATGAACAGAAAAGCAACGGGTTTATCCGTTTATACACTTTCGGAAACGGCTTCGGACAAAGAGGCCGCCGCACTTGCGGAGCGCGAAAATAAAGTTGATATTATAGGCGGGGTGGATTTTTCCGAAAATTCCAAAGAAATCAATGATATTTTAATTTCCTTATCGCAAACGGATTGTCGAAACAAATCTTCAAAATTTGCCGCTTATATGGTTTCCGAAATGCGCAAAAGCATTAAACTGGTCGATAACACACACCGTTTTGCGGGTTTTGCCGTCTTAAAAGCACCGGATATTCCGTCGGCTTTACTTGAAATGGGTTATTTATCAAACAAGCAGGAAGAACAGCTTTTAACTCAAAGTTCTTATCGCAAAAAACTGGCAACATCAGCCGTTTCGGCCATAGACAGATATTTTAACGATCCGGAAGTTGCCGCGCTTTATTAAAAAAATAAAAAAAGATTATTGCACATTTTCATCAAAAGTTTTTAAGCGTTCGGCCAAAAGTTGTTCATCATAAGCCACCGGCGCAACATGACCGGTACCGTGCTCTATTTTTCTCATGATATCGCTTTCATTAATTTCATCTCTGTCTTCGGATGATTTCAAGGCATGTTGCCATTGATAACGCGCTTCATTTTTACGTCCGGCCTGCCAATAAGCATCTCCCAAATGCTCAAAAACAACGGCATTTGAAGGCAGATATTCCGATGCTCTTTCCAAAACCTTAACCGCATCGGCATATTTGCCCATTTTATATAAGGCCCACCCGACCGAATCCATAATATGTCCGTCCGTCGGATCTTTACGGTGTGCTTCAAAAATCATATACAAAGCTTCGTTATAATTCATACCGCGTTCTATCCATGAATACCCCAAATAATTCAAAACATACGGATGGCGCCTACTTGTAATCAAAGCTTTTTTAAAAGCCTGTTCCGCATCATTCCACTTGTTTTGTCTTTCATAAGACATACCGAGGGCATAATATACCGTCCACCTGTCTTTATCTGCCTTAGAAAGCGCGTCTAACGTTTTTTGATAATATAAAATCGCTTTATCATACTTTCTTAAAGCACGACTGACTTCCCCTAAATGGAAGGCTACCTGAGCATTGTTCGGATATTTTTCAAGCATATGCACCAATAAATCATATGCCTTTTCATTGTCTTTTTTTGTTTCATAATTTTCTGCGGCTTTTAATTGAGCCACAAAATATGCCGGTGACGAATCGCCGATGCTTAAATATTCTTCAATGGCCTTATCATAGCGACCCGCACGTTCATATAAATCAGCCATGGAAATACGTGCCACCTCAAAATTCGGATTTAAATATAACACAAGCGATGTAAACAATTGAGCAACTTCATTTTGAAAACCGCGAAACAACGTGCCTATGTTAAAAACCGCCTCGGCCAATCCTTTTTGCGGCGTATCGATTATTTTTTGCACACTTTCTTTGTTTTCTTTTTCAAAGCTTTCTTTTAAGGCTTTCAGCATCGGTGCCTGCTTATTTTTTTCATAATATTTATCGATTACGCCGATTACTTTATCTTTTTGCCCGACACGTAAATAAAAATTACCGATAACCTGCAAAGCTCTGAAAGATAAAGGCATTGTTTCATCTTCTATAATTGCGTCAAATTCCGCCAAAGCGGTTTTTTGATCATCAAAATAATCTGCAATCATACCTTTATGCATGTGATAAAGCGGCAATAAAGTTTTATCTTTTGCCAACACTTCCAATTTTTTGAAAGATTCGTCTTTGTTGTTTAATCCCGTTAAAATCCACGATTGAAACAACGGTAAAACAGCATTATTCAACGGCGATTTTTCCATATCAGACAAGCTGTCAAGCGCTGCCTGATAATCCTTATGTTCCATATGTGTCGCCATTAAAATAAATAAAATTAAATTTGACCTATCCCCCTTTTGACGCGCTTTTAAGGCATATTCGGCCGCTTTTTCCAACCGTCCTTCGGAAGCCAAAAGCAAATAAGTACTGTTTAACACTTCCTGATTATCAAGCCCCAGGTCCAAGCTTGCCATATAATAATCTGCCGCAATATCATAATTTTGCCTGATATGCGCCACCCGACCGGCCAAATACGTCCCGTATTTTGTTTTGAGCGGCTCAAATTTCTGACTTTGGATGTTAACCTCGGATGACGGTGTTCCTTTTAAAATAAAATTTTCACTGCAAGAATTAAAAATACACAAACTTGCTATCAAACAAAGAACACTTGCAATTTTCATTTTACCCGTCATACTTTTATATATGCCTTAAAACCGATTAAACTTCAACTAAAAAAAACAGTTATATTCGGCTTGTGCAAATATATGCTTTCTGTTGCAAAATTTGCATTTTTTGTTATAGTCGGCATATGCAGGATATTTCAAACATACAATCTCTTCTTAAATGGTACATTTCAGCCGGTGTTGATGAAACATGCTCAAATGAGCCTGTTTGTTTTGCTACCAAAGCCGAGCCGTCTTTCAAACAAAGTCCTCTGTTGTCACAAAATACACTGGCTTCAAAGCAAAATGCGCGTGATATTTCGGCCAAAGCACAAACCTTAGAGCAACTTAGAGAGCAAGCCTTAAATTTTGAGGGATGTGCTCTTAAAACAACGGCAAAGTCAACCGTATTCGGGGCGGGTAATCCGCATGCTCAAATCATGTTTATCGGCGAAGCGCCGGGTGCCGATGAAGACAGAACGGGTTTGCCTTTTGTCGGTCGCAGCGGCAGATTGCTTGAAAAAATGTTATCAGCCATAGGTTTAAGCCGTGAAGATGTTTATATAACAAACGTTATTATGTGGCGTCCGCCCGGCAACAGAACGCCGACCGATTCAGAAGTTTCTGTTTGTCTGCCTTTTGTTAAGCGCCAAATTGAACTGATTAACCCGAAAATAATTGTTTTTTTAGGTGCCAGTTCAGCCAATGCTTTGCTTGAGAACACAGATTCCATCTCTAAAATGCGCGGTCATTGGTTTGAATACGCACTGCCCCAAAAGTCCATTCCCGCAATTGCCACGTTTCATCCGGCATTTTTGCTTAGAAATTGTGCGCAAAAAGCAAAAA
>JAGCOI010000059.1 GCA_017645485.1 Alphaproteobacteria bacterium
CAAGAATGTTTTGAAAACATTAGGATTCGTTTTTAAGAATGGGCGTAATATATAAATTGATTTGAAGGGTGTGATTTCTTTCATACCGCATAAACCGTCTAATCCGCTACCGCGTTGCAGACGCATAAAAAATGTTTCAACCTGATCATATAAATGATGCGCCGTTATTAAATATTTTACTTCATTATTCAAACACCACTCTTCAAGCAACGCATACCTTGCAATACGCGCTTTATCTTCCACACCTGTTGTCGGTTTTTGACCTTGCCAACATAATATATGGTGTTCAATACCTTTTTCTCGCATTAAATCTGCCACAAAACGAGCCTCTTGTCCTGATGTTTTGCGCAATCCGTGATCAACAGTCAGGGCAATAATTTCAAAACCCTTAGAACTTAATTTTTCATTTGCTTTTAAAACCGCATATAACGAATCGGCGCCGCCCGAAACGGCCACGGCAATTTTTTGCGGTTTAATTTTGTGCTTTGCAAAAAAAGCTTCCGGCATATTTACTTACATCCTAAGCTTGATGCTTTCGCTTTGGCTTTATTCAAAATATCCGCATTTGCTTTCGGAAATTCCACAGGCAAATTCAACAGTGCCGAGCATGCCTCACTTTTTTTATCAAGACTGGCCATGGAAATACCGAGCTTATAAAGGCTGTCTGCACCCTTATTACCGTTTTTATAGTTTTCATATCCTTTGGCAAATGCAACTGCAGCCTTTTTATAATCACGATTTTTATAATACACTTCTCCAAGCCAATATTGTGCATTACCGGCAAGTTTATCGGTCGGATAATTTTCCAAAATCATATAAAATTTTTGTTCGGCAGACGCGGTATCTCCGGCTTCCAAAGCGGATAACCCTTGTTTATAAAGCACATCAACAGCTTCTGCTTTTCCCCCTAAATCTTTTAATGTTCCTGAGGTTACTTTATCGCCGACAATAGATTTCGGCGCCCCGTTTGCAATTGTCGCGCCATATCTTTTCGGTTCATCAAAACTGCCCGTTGCTGCCGCAATCGGCTTTCCCTGCAACATATTAAAACGCGTTTCAATATCTTTATTCATCGTATTTAAGCGCTCATCAAGCTGCTTAATTTTATATTCCAATTCTTCAAATTTGCCGTTTAAATTTCTGATAATTTCATCATACTCACTTAAAGTCGTTCCGTTGCCTGAGCCAAGCCCGACCGCGGCATTAGCCTGATCATAATAAACTTTTTGATGAATAATTTTAAGTTCTTCCTTAATATCATCAAGCTCGTCTTGTAAAGCCGTCAAATTCTGTGCCTGTACCGAAAAACTCATTAAAACCAAACCAAAAGCAAAAACTTTTACAAAACAATTTTTCATTATTTTTTCCTTAAAAACAAACCGATGGGTTATATATACAAAAAAAAATCGTATTCTTCAAGCAAAGAATATTATTTTTCATGATGCATAAAAAAAGTCATATACTTTAGCAAATACAATATTACAATATATCAGATAAATCGAATAAAATGCGGCCGAAAGCCACCCGTGGCATCCTATCATTGTATCAATGCCATACACCGCAAAACATGGTAAATTCAACAAAAGCATCAGATAGAAAAATGACATATCATTGCCTTTTGTCTTTTTGAAAACTTTCTTAATAGAACCCGAATAACCTTGTAATGATGAAATCCATGCCAGATAAGGTCTGCAAAAAATAATCGGCGAAACACTTAAAAACACCAAAGAAAAAACAGCGACATTAAACAAACTCATTTGAGGAGCCTGTAAGGCCGCCATATACCTTTCGAAAACAATCAAATATTTATTATTAAAGCCCATCAATAAGGGAATATAAGGCAATAAAACGAGCAATAAAACAATACCGAATGTCATAAAAATCATTTTTGTAGACGGTACGGCACTTGCGCACACTTTTGATAAACATAAATAAGGTTTTTTCCGATAATAAATTCTGAAAAAAACACACCAAAAAACATAATAAGTCACAGACCATAGCAAACTTAAAGGATTCGCAAAACCTTTCGGAATCAAATTAAGCGCCACACATAAAACAAAATGTACAAGCCACACCGGATGTATCTTCTTTTCGTTTTCAAGAAAATATTTATACGCTTCTTTTAATACCTGCCCAACGGGCAATATATGGTGTGTCATATCCGTCATTGTGTACGTACCACGGCTGTTTCTTCGTCTTCTTCAAAAGTATCGGTATCAGCATTCGGATCATAGTCTATACCGAGTTTGGATAGCATATCATCATTAATATCTTCACGTTGTGCAACAACCCAATCCGGTACATTCGGACACGGTTTTAAAGCCGCTAATTTTTTCATCTTCGGATCCAAATACCATCTCGGCGAATCAGCCATAATCGGTCTGTCGATATAGCTTTGCATCAAAACAACTTGTTTAAGCATCGGCAAACTTAAAAGTTCCGTTGTCGAAATAACGGATATACCTTGCAATTGATAGCTTACATTCTTGGCAAAGGGATTATAGTTTTTACCGAGCTGACCTTCATTTCTTGAATATGAAGTCGTTTGAACCGTTTTGTTACCGATCATCTTTGAAAAACGTTGTGCCGTTACTTCGTTGTTTTGTGATAAAATTACTTTACAAGCCGTGGTGGAAATAACCGTTTCCAAATCATCTTTGCCGTATTTACCCGAAATTTGACCTAAATCTTGTCCGATAAGAAGGTAAGAAACTTTTTGACCACGACCGACGGCCGGACCATCAATAACCGCTTTTAATTTCGGCATCTGCGGAAATTCGTCCAAAACAAACAAACAGCCGAACGGCCCCATTTTTCCGTCTGTTTTATTTTCGTATTTCGGCGGATTCGAAATCAAATATGAACTCATTAATTCAATAAATACCGAACTGATAACACCTAATGCACGTGCATCTGTTTGGTTAATTGACAGATAAACCGAAATCGGCTTATAAACACCCGTCACAGGGTCTTTCATACCGCGCAAATCCTTAAAGTGCAAATCAGAAAAACTCGTTCGCGCAACCACAGCCGCGTTTTTGAAAATGTTAATACCGGCAAAAGCCGTCGATATCACCGAACCACGCTCTTTATCCGGCATAGCCGATAATGCACTGAGTTCCGTATAGCAACGTTGCGCATAACCATATTTTCGAGCTTCTTCAACTGCCTCGTCCAACAAATCATGCATCGGATCGGCCATTGCTGCCATCTGGTCACCTTCCGCTAAACGACGTTTAATCTCTTGGGCTTGTTTAATTTGCGCTTCGGTTAACCATTCCAAAATCATCGCAATACATGACTCGCGCCCAATCCATTTTTCCGGTAATAAATTCCATGTTCCGATAGGCAAATAATTATCAATCGTTATGGCATCATTGTGCAAATCATTAATCGCTTTGGGAACCATCGGATCACGCATATCCTGATAATAACTTTCAAGCACGCGCTTGTCCTCTGCGTCTAATTTTCCTTCATAAATACGCCCGATAAAATAGTCATTTGCACGTGCACGTTCACATTTGGAAGCAATAAAATGAATAAATCCGTTTAGTGCGGCACGACCTGTCTGTGACCAGTGCGGATCCGCACCTCCTTTCGGTTCTTCCACCAAAATATTGCAAATCGAATCGACATACATATCGCGATCAGGTCCCATCTCCGGCAAGGCATTCGGCGAAAGCGGATTCCAAGAAGGATAATAAATACCTTCGGAAGGTTTATCTTCCGCACCCCAGTTAATAATAAAAACCGGACCGACCTTGGCACGTGCACCGGAAGTCTTATAACATAACTCCGGTTTCGGGTCATTAATAATCAAACTTAAAGTCGGTGCATAAAAAATCGTCGGCATCACAACGCCAACCGTTTTACCGGTACCCGGAGGCGCACAGCAGAGAGTTGAAAGTGTTTCTTTTAAAAGCAACATCCGACCTTTGAATTTACCGACCACTTGGCAAAATCCGTCAAAACCCAACAATTCCATTTTTTCGATATCACGCAATGTTGCAATACGTGCCGACCCGTGTACATTTGATTGAAATCTGTACGGACAAGCCACGCCGCCCAAAACAAGTCCGAACGGTAAAGAAATAAGCGGCAAAATCGGCACCCAATGGCTGATTGAAAACTCTCTTGATGCCGCTAATTTATGCCCCCAAGCACGATATTGCTTAAACAAAAATGACGGTTCCTCAAAGGTTCTGCTTAAAAAAAGCTTAACCATAGCAATATTTTCTTTGGAAATACCTTTTTCAAGCAAATAAGAAAAAGGCAAGGAAAAAATCGTTAAAAATGAAGTAATGGTGATGGTAATAATCATCGTCATCGCCATCCAACGGACGGCCTTATCATATTCTTCC
>JAGCOI010000060.1 GCA_017645485.1 Alphaproteobacteria bacterium
AATATTTCATCAAAAATTTACACTAAATTAGTTATTTTGAAAGTAGTATATATGGGAAAAATACAAAAGCAATGGATTTATATTATGTCTATCACAAAATTATCGGTTTCGGATTTATATAAAAAATGTGATTTATCTAAATTTGATTTCAATTCCACCGCAGAATTACAAGAGCGCCTATCCTCTTTGGGACAGGACCGAGCCATCAGCGCGGTTGAACTCGGTATTAATATCAAATCCAAAGGCTATAATTTGTTTTGTTTCGGTCCTGAGGGAACAGGTAAAATGAGTCTTGTTAAGCGCATTTTGGAAAAAGAAGCTCTCCATCGAAAAACGCCTGATGATTATGCTTATGTATATAATTTTGATGAACCCTACAAACCGGTTGCCATTCATTTTCCCGCAGGCGAAGGCAGTATCTTTGCCAAAGAAGTTGATGATTTGATATGCAATTTAAGCACAGCCGTTTCATCACTTTTGGAAAGCGAAGAATATAAAGCAGCCTTAAGCATCGTACAGCAAAAATATAAAAACAAAAAGGAAGATTATATCAATTTCTTACAAAAAAAAGCTAAAGGCAAAAGCGTATCCTTATTACAAATGCCTGTCGGTCTGGTTGTTGCACCGGTCAAAGACGGTGAAGTTTTAAATCCGGAAGCTTTTGATGCCTTATCTCCCAAAGAAAAAGAAAAAATCACAAACGATTTAAATGCCATGCAACTTGAAATTGAAAATTCGGCTCAAGACATATCAAAATGGGAAGAAAAACAACGTGACGATATTGAAAAGCTTCGTGTTAAATTTGTTAAAAACATCACCAAAGAACCTATTGAAAATCTGCGCCAGAAATATAAACAAAATAAAGGCGCCTCAGATTTCTTAAAAGCTTCATTTAATTATATCGTTGATAATGTCGATGAATTTTTGCCCGATTCAAATTCAGGCACGCCGACAAACATGTCCGACGACGATCCGTTAACCCAACTGCTGCTTCGTATGAATAAAAATGAAGAAGACAAATTTGCCAAATTCAAGGTTAACGTTATTGTCAAAAACACGCCTGATTCAGGTGCGCCTATTGTTTTATTGGATCACCCCACACAAGGCAATTTGGTCGGCAAAGTTGAACGCATTCAACAATACGGTGCTCTTCTTACAGACTTTACCCTCATCAAAGCCGGCGCACTTCATAAGGCCAACGGCGGTTTTATTTTAATAGACGCACGTAAGCTTTTATTACAACCGTTTGCATGGGATTCTCTTAAACGTGCCATTGCATCAAAAAGCATTAAAATCGAATCTCCGACGGATGATACAACTTTTACCACCATCTCGCTTGATCCGGAACCCATACCTTTGCAAATCAAAGTCATTTTGACGGGGGACGAAGAATTATATGAGTTGCTTTCAGAACGCGATCCGGATTTTAAGGATTATTTTAAAGTTGAAGCCGACTTCGGTACCAGTATGGATAGAACGGAAGAAAATGAAATAGAATATGCAAAACTTATCGGCTCACTGTCACAAAAAAAACGCATCAGATCATTAAAT
>JAGCOI010000007.1 GCA_017645485.1 Alphaproteobacteria bacterium
ACCATCTGCAATTAAAAATGCCGTTGAGCGCAAGTGATCCGTAATCACATTATAAGAAGATGAAAGCGATTTGTTTTCTTTATCCGTTCCCGTTAATTTACACAAATCGGTAATTAAATTTTGAAACAGGTCAATATCATAGTTTGAGTGCACACCTTGTAAAATGGCTGTGATACGCTCCAAGCCCATACCGGTATCAATGCAACGTTTTTTTAAATTAACACGTTCACCCGACGGCAAATCTTCAAATTCATCAAAAACCAAATTCCAAATTTCAATCCAGCGATCACCATCTTCATCTTTTGTACCAGGTAAATCACCGAAAACTTCAGGTCCGTGATCATAAAAAATTTCGGAACAATAACCGCAAGGGCCCGTATCGCCCATCTGCCAAAAATTATCTTTGGTGGCAATACCTATAATTCTGTTATCCGGCAAACCTGAAATTTTCTTCCATAAATTTCTCGCAACATCATCGGTATGAAAAACCGTCACGGCAAGCTTATCTTTATCAATACCGAATTCTTTGGTTACCAGTTCCCATGCATAAAAAATAGCTTCTTCCTTAAAATAATCCCCGAACGAAAAATTACCGAGCATTTCAAAAAACGTATGGTGACGCACATCATAACCCACACTGTCCAAATCGTTATGTTTACCGCCCGCACGCACCGACTTTTGCGCCGTTGCCGCACGTGTATAAGCACGTGTTTCATTACCTGTAAAAATATTCTTAAATTGTACCATACCCGAATTTGTAAACATCAGTGTCGGATCATTATCCGGCACCAAAGAAGAAGACGGCACAATCGTATGTCCGTTTTTTGCAAAATAATCCAAAAATGTTTTGCGAATTTGTTTTAAGGTTGCTGTCATTTGCTTTTACGTCCTGTTTTAATGTATAAATCTTGCACAAAATAAACCAAAGTGCTTACTATGTAAAGCACTATTTTCAAACAACGGATAAAATTTTTAATATCCTAAAGTTGTCAAATCGAATACAACCGAGCAATATGCTGCTTGCGGTTCACAATATGTCGAACAAGCCTGTTGTATATCCGTCAAATTCAATTTATTTATCTTTGCGCTGTACATAACTCTATCACCGTGATTAGAGGTCAACCACAGCTTACCCCGTCGCCAAAACTTTTGAGGCACCACCTGATCCCACCTGTAATTTAAGAAATCGACACAGGCATTTTCTCTGTCTTTCGTAAATGTTGCATACAACATATACGTATAATATACACCATCTTCTTTAGTGGTCATAAAAAAGCGCGGATAAACTTCTCCGAGCGCGAAACGACATACCTGATAAGAAGCACCCGCAATTTCGGAAGTACCGATTTTACATGTCGATAGCAACCCGTATTTTTGTGCGTTTTGAGCCATCGTGGCACTTTCCGACGGATAATTGCCGATCGGTCGTTTTAAAAAACTTTGATATTCAACAATTGCATCCGTTACATAAGTGATTGATTTGTGCACGCGGTATTTATGCATGGCTTTCGTATAGCCTTTTAATCCGCCCGCGGATAAAACACCGATAACCGCCAAAACACTAATCATTTCAATCATCGAACGGCCCGTTTCTTTTATTTTATTCATATACGTTTCCTCCGTTATCGCCCGTTCAGTGATTTAGACGCATCATCATAAGGATGCGCGCCGGCCGCATATACAGAACCGATACCGCACATCATCAACAGCAATATGCATAAAATAATTTTCTTCATTATCTCATCCTTCATCTAAAATGACACCCACATCAACATCATAACACGCAAACATCAAAAAGCAATAAAAAAACACCCTTAAAGTCTTAAACAAAAAAACGGAAACAAAAAAACAATCACGATAAAAATATCAATATGACTGATTTTTCTTTAACTCACGATTGTTTTCTTCCGCTAATTTTATCAGTTTATTGTATTGATTGCTTGGCTTATATGGAATTATAACATCAAATTGCAACATTTTCGGGCAAAAGCAGGCAAAATCAGCAGACTAAAGTTGTTATGGTTGACACCATAAGTATCAATGCCGCCCACACCTGTCTGATACCCGAATGGCGAGGTATCTCACTTTGTTCCTTATTAGGTCATATTTGTTTTATTTTTTTATTAAATATTATATAATTTCCAAAAAAACAGCTAGAAACCATAGTGAGGATAAAAAAATACATTTTGCAATCAATGGATGGTTACGCATATTACTTGTTCCAATTAAAAATAGAAGCAAAAAAATAATGAGCATAAGTTCCGTTATTTTTACATAAATTCTTAAATCAAAATTATACCATTCTTCATTTTCCCAAATACAATAGTTTTTTTTAGAAGGCATAAAATAACTCATTAACAAATGAAGATAGAATAATATGTATGGAACTATATACCATTTAAACTGCCAAAGAAGTTTAGAGGTTTCATTAAAAATTTTTTTTACATTACTCATTTATATATGTACCCTTAAAACTGTATTTGTTAAAATATATACAAAAATAAAAAAGAAGGCAAGAATAAAATCCTTGCCTTCTTTTAATATTACCAATTTTTAGGATATTTAACATATACTGGTACAGAATCCTGACAACCATCTAAATAATCACTTAATTTACCTGTTTGCCAAGGTATATCAATACAACCTCTTGAACCTTTGCTAAGTCCTCCGTGAATAGAAAAACCGGAACGACCATAAGTATTGGTATTAGTGTCAGGTTGAAGCCAAACTCGCTTTGTTCCCCACGCCGTTGGATAGCCACTCCAATTACTCTTTTGATTAGTGTTAATTCCTAGTTTTTCACCTAATTTAAGAGCAACATCTTTAAGAGTTAAACTCTGTCTTTGGTCTTGGTTGGCATAATAAGTTCCTTCCGGTATTGGTCCGTGATTTGCCACATTTTGATATATACTGCCTTGATGATAATCATCACCTGATTGACCATTTAAATTGCCTTGTAATTGTCCATTCAGCAATCTATTACCATTGGATTGCCCGTATTTATACAAGTCAACATTGTTGCCATCAAATTCAACATAACAATTTGGATCATTTTGTATTGGTTGTTGTGGCGCTGCTGTTGCCATCGGTATTGGGGTTGTGTTATTTTGCATATTCTCAATATTAGCTTCAATATTGGAGTTGCCAAAACCATAGTTATTAGCAGAATTACCCCAAAAGTTGGTTGTGTATTGCGGGAAGTTTTTGGTAATGCCTTGA
>JAGCOI010000061.1 GCA_017645485.1 Alphaproteobacteria bacterium
ATATCACCGACCGTACCTCCGATTTCACATAATACAAAATCTTCGTCTGTTAAATGAGATAAAATAAACTCTTTAATTTCGTTTGTAACATGAGGTACAACCTGTATGGTTGCCCCTAAATATTCGCCGCGACGTTCTTTATTAATAACGTTTTGATAAATTTTGCCCGAAGTTGTACTGTCGTATTTTGTGGCCGAAACACCGGAAAAACGTTCGTAATGACCTAAATCCAAATCCGCTTCCGTGCCGTCATCCGTGACATAAACTTCACCGTGTTGATAAGGGCTCATCGTTCCGGGATCAATATTTAAGTAAGGATCAAGTTTACGCAAGCGTACCTTAAAGCCTCGGCCCTGAAGAATAGTGGCAAGCGAGGCAGAAGCCAAACCTTTACCGAGCGAAGAAACAACACCGCCGGTGATGAATATGAATTTTGTGTTTGAAGATGTCATGTTTTTTCCTTTATTTTAAAGTGATAAAGGCACCATCTGAAAAAGAGGTGCCTTTATTTTTGTTTTGTTTATTCATTCTATTTCTCAAGCGGAACGGTTGGAACACTCGGAACAGCCGGTGCGCTTTGTGAAACCGGAACGCTCTCGGCAACGGAAGACGATTGTCTTTCGGCACCTTTATAATATATGGAAAGAGCAATACTGGTGATAAAAAATACGGTTGCCAGAATAGCCGTTAAACGCGTGAGTAAATTACCCGTGCCGCGTGCACTTAAAAAACTGTTGGCACCCGAGCCGCCGCCAAGACCGTTTAAGGCACCGCCGCCGGACCGTTGCATTAATATCAATACGACTAAAAAGATAGCCGTCATCAAATGTATAACAAGTAAAATAGAACCCATTTATATTATTCCTTATTTATTTTGCTGTTTCAATAATAGCCGTAAAATCTGCCGACTTCAAGCTTGCTCCGCCGATAAGACCGCCATCAATATTTTCTTGAGCAAGAAGTTCTGCCGCGTTTGCCGGCTTCATGGAGCCACCATACAAAATACGCATGCGAGATGCAATAGCTTTGCCGCATTTTTGAACAAGAACTTTTCTGATGTGTGCGTGAACGGCCTCGGCATCTGCCGGTGTGGCGGTTTTTCCCGTGCCGATGGCCCAAACGGGTTCGTAGGCAATAACCGTGTTGGCAGCCGTAGATTCATTGGGCAGAGAACCTTTAATTTGTTTTTCGGTCACTTCGAAAGCCTTGCCTGCCTCGCGTTCGGTAAGTGTTTCGCCGACACATATAATGACTTTTAAGCCTGCTTTAATGGCGGCTTGAGCTTTTGCTTTTACAAGAGCATTTGTTTCTTTATGATCGGTGCGTCGTTCCGAGTGCCCCAAAATAACGTATTCACAACCCGCATCTTTAAGCATATAGGGACTGATATCGCCCGTGTGTGCACCTTTTTCTTCAATGTGACAATCTTGTGCGCCAAGCATGACTTTTGAGCCGCGCAAAGCCTTTTTAACCGTTGTGAGTAAGGTAAAAGGAGGACAAACCAAAACTTCAGTATTCGGTTTTAAGTTTTTGACATTTAAAGAAATTTCTTTGGCAAGAGTGGCGGAATCAGCTATAAGACCATTCATTTTCCAGTTGCCGGCGATAAGCTTTTTACGAGACATTTTTTTTCCTTTGTAAAATTAAACATTTTGGGAAATATTTTGCATATAGTTTTTGTTTTTTCCAGATAAAAAATAGGCTTTTGCATAAAAAAACTTTTCAACACCGATATTTAATTGTTTGCATTCAAAAATGAATATGACTATAATGCCCAAAAACAATTTTGAAAATACGGGAAAAAAACATGATTAGCAAATTTGCAAGAGCACAAAAAAGTTGGATTGCCAAACTGATTTTAACCTTAACGGCATTGAGTTTTATGTCGCTTTTCGGCATAACCGGATATCTGTCAAGCGCTTCTGAAAACAGAACAGTGATTAAGGTTGACGGCTTTGAAACGAGTCAGGCAGAATTTTCATATGAATTTCAAAAAGAGTTGAATGCAGCCAAAAACATCATGAATATTGATTTTAATGATGAGGAAAATGACGGGCTTCGTTCCGAATTAATGAATGTGGTTGCCAAAAGAATGGTTCAAAATGCCATTATTGACCGTACGGCTCAAAAGTACCATGTGTTGTTCAGTCGTAATCTTATCGGACAAGTTATCAGAAGTGATGCTTCTTTTCATGATTTAACGGGAAAATTTAATCCGGATTTATTCCGCCGTGTTTTATCCGAAAACAGTATCAGCGAATCGGAATATGTTAAATCTGTTGAACGCGGTTTGGCCGAGCAGATTTTAACGATATGGCCCGTACAGCATATTGTTGTGCCTGAAGTGATGATTGATGCCGAATTGCAGATTGATAATAAGCGTCGCACTTTTAAATATGCAATTATTGATCCTGAAGAGATGCAAATTGACAGAGATATATCAAACGAAGAAACAGAACAATATTATGAAGATTTTGCGCCGACGTTTGTGGCACCGGAAACAAGAGATTTATCAATTGTTTATGTAAGTGTGGACGATATTTCATCAAAAATGGTCATACCGAGTGAAGATATTAAAGCTTATTATGACGAACATATTACAAATTATGAACAACCCGAAAAGCGGGAAGTGTTGCAAATGATGTTTGACACTGAAAGTGCCGCAAATGCCGATTATATAAGACTTGGAAACGGTGAAGATTTTTATCAGGTGGCTGAAGAAGATGCGCATCAGTCAAAATCTGAAACGGAGTTAGGCGTTGTTTCTGAAGACGAGCTTGTTTTTGAAATAGCCGAAGATGTGTTTGCCTTATCTGAGGGTGAATATACAAAACCCGTTCAAGTCGGAGATATTTGGCAGATTATGAAAGTTGTTAAAGTGACGGCACCGACCAAAACAGATTATGCCGTTGCTTCGGAAGAAATCAGAACCGAACTTTTAAATGAGCGGTTGTATGATGAAATTTATGATGTTTTAAGCAAAATGGAAGATGAAATCGGTGCCGGTAAGTCTTTGGAAGATATTGCGACAGATTTTAATACTAATATTGTGTCGGTCAAAGGTTTTTCCGATGACGGTAAAGCATCGGAAGCTCCGAGTTATCTGTCTGATTTGTTAAAATCAAGCGAGTTTATTGATACGGTATTTTCGTATGCGGTTGGTGAAACAAGTCAAACAATTGAGGGTGATGAAGGGTTGGCCATTGTTCGCATTGATGATGTGCATGAAATGCGTACGAAAGACATTGATGAAGTTCGTGCGCAAATTAAACAAATGTGGCAGGAAAATGAAAAGACTGTGATGGCAAGAGAAAAAGCAAACGATATTATCAGTGATGTTGAAAACGGTGACGATTTTTCGGACACGGTACGTCGTTACGGATTGCCTGTTTTGAAATCACAACCGGTAACGCGTAATGAAACTTTTTCCGGTTTAACGTATGCCGATATGAAAGAATTGTTTGCTCAACAGGTAAATACCCCTTATCAAACAATAATCGGTCAGAAATATGTGGTTGTATTGCCTGATGAGGAATATGAAAATTCGGTACCTTTGGGCGATGATGAGAAAAAGCTTGTTAAAAACAAAATGCAACAGAGTTATATGGCGGATTTGCAAAAAGCACTGCTCGATTCATATGCAAAGGATTACAATATTAAAATCAAATACGATTTGATGGGTATTGCCGAATAATTTAATAAACCGCCACAAACGGCGGTTTTTGTTTCACAAAGGATATAAAATGAAAATAGTTTTTATGGGAACGCCGGATTTTGCCGTGCCTGTTTTGGAAAGGCTTATTAAAGAACATGAAGTGATTTGTGTGTATACGCGTGCTCCGAAATCTGCAGGAAGAGGACATGAACTGAAAAAAACACCTGTTCATCTTGTGGCTGAAAAATACGGTATTGAAGTCAGAACGCCGACAACATTGAAAGATGAAAACATTCAAAAAGAATTTGTGTCTTTAGATGCCGATGTTGCCGTTGTGGCGGCATACGGATTGATACTTCCGAGTACAATTATTAAGGCTTATCGTTTTGGGTGTTTGAATGTGCATGCATCATTGTTGCCCAGATGGCGTGGAGCCGCACCGATACAACGCGCCATTGAAGCCGGTGATAAAGAAAGCGGTGTGACGATTATGGAAGTTGTTGAAGCTTTAGATGCCGGGCGCATGTATAAAAAAGCGGTGATTCCGATTACAAAAGAAACAACGGGGGGAACTTTGCATGACAGTTTATCTGTTTGCGGTGCTCATTTAATGAGTGAAGTTTTGCAACACATAACGCAAATAGTGCCGCAAGAACAAGATGCAATGCAAGTGACATATGCTCAAAAACTTGAAAAAGATGAAGAGAAATTGGATTTTCAACAATCGGCGACGGATTTAGAGCGTAAAATCAGAGCCTTTAATCCTTTTCCGGCAACTTATTTTGAGTATAAAAATGAACGTTTTAAAGTACTGAAAGCAGATGTGTCCGATATATCAGGAAATCCCGGTGAAATTATAGAGGGTAAAAAATCTCTTGTTATCGGGTGTAAAAAAGACTCGTTGGAGATTCTTGAAATTCAACGACAGGGAAAACGTATTATGACGGCACAAGAATTGTTGCGTGGTTTGGAATTTGAAAAAGGTTATTGTGTTAACTGATTTATTGAACTTCACCGTCATATAATATAAATTCATTATATCCGGAAAGCTTGTTAAGTGTGGCTTGCAGTTCATTGTTTTCGGGCAATGTACCTGTTTTTTGGAATTGTTTTAAAGATTTCAGATATTGCGCATATCTGTTTTTATAAGAGGGTACATCAGAACTTTCAAAATCTTGAGGGGCAGGTTGAGTTATCTCAAGAAGCGGTATTGATGCGTTAGGTTTTTTTTGTATGTCTTGAGATGATAAAAGAGGTGTATTTTGCTGTTTTTTAACTTCAATGTTTTGTTGAGGTTTCTCTTCTAGCAGAGGTACGTTGTTGTCAGCTTGCTGCTGAATATCGTCATCTTCTGTGTCTTCTGTAGAAATTTGAGGTTCGTTTGGCAAAGCTATGACACGTCCGTCTATAATCTTATACCGACGTTGACTGAAATCGGACAATTGATCTTCAACTTCCTGATCCAAAGGTTTTAATTTTTCAACAGATGGCGCAAAAGCATCGTTCGGAATAAAAAAACCTTGTGCGGCAAGTGAACCGGACATACCAATAAAAAGCATTGCAAAAATAAAATATTTCATCTATATTAACTCAATTAACTCAAAAATAAAATACACTGACGATATAATATCATGAAAAAACTTTTTTATATATTAATTTTTTTCAGTTTTGCATTTTTTTCGGTTTCATCAAAAGCCGGCAATATGAATGCACGCTGTAAACCGTTTGTGCAAGCGCCGCATTTAACGATTAAAGTTAAATTTGAACCGTTGCGTTATGATTATTCCAAAGCTCCTCGTACGCTTGAAAAAATGCACCAAAAAGAATATAACGGAGTGACTCATGATAATTACAGAATTAACGGGTTGACGCCATATAATTTAAAGACAACTTTGGAATTTAATATATTCAAAAAAGTTTTTAATGATGGTGTAACATGTTTTTACCCCGGTCAAATTGATTTGGTTTTAACCTTAAAAGATCCGGTCATTTATATTGCACGAGATATTAAGCGTGGAAGTTGTGAATATAAAATTACCATGCGTCATGAACAGACGCATGAACAAGTTAATCTTGATGCATTAGAATATTATTTGCCGAAAATTCGAGATGCATTTATTGCAACCGTGAAGAAATATGCGGTTGCCGGGCGTGAGCAGGATGATGTTCCTTTGGAAGTTGTGCAGGAAAATTTGCATAAAAAATATTTTGAAGCATTAAATCCGCTTTTAGAAGAATTGCAACAAGAAATTGCCAAGGAACAGAGCAAATTTGATACGCTTGAAAATTACAATTATGAATCAAGTTTATGCCACAAAAACTAAGAGGCTTTGGCTTTTATATCTTTGATTAAAGCATCAATACACTGTTCGACACCCTTGAAAGCGGCATCAATGTACGGTTTATCCGCAGATGAGGAATTTGTGTTATAGAAAATTCGAATGGTTGTCATGCCGGTTTGTTTGGCAAATTCAAGATTTGAATAACTGTCATCAACAAAAATACATTCCTCAGGTGTATAGCCTATTTTTTGACAATACTTACGGTATACTTCGGCATCTTCATTCTTCTTATATACACCGAAATCTTCCACGCTGTAAAAACGATTCTTAAACATATCATACAACCCGATATGTTTTAAAATGCGTTCGGATGTGGCTCGATTGCTGGCCGTAAAAACGTATTGTTCCAACGGAATTTTTTGTAATTTTTGAACTAAGTTTCGATAAGGTTCAATAAGATGAACGGGATTGCGTTTGTTGTAGTGAAACGATAATTCTTTTGGTGAAATGTTGTGATTCTGATAAAAGTATTCGCCGCCGTCATGGTAATCTTTATATGACTGTTTGACAAGCGCCTTACATGTTTGAAAATCAAGCGGAACTTTCAAATCTTCAATCAACGCAATAGCCATCGCTTCATCTAAAGTATCTGCAATTTCGGGTGTAATGCGATAAAGTGTATTATCTAAATCCCAAATAACAACCTTTTTATTTTCAAACAAGCCAACTCTCCATATTTCATTCAGACAAACGGCTTGAGCATAGCATATTTTAAAATTCGGTCAAGATGTTTTTTATGCGGTTACGCTACATTTTGAAGTTCTGCCAATACTTCTTTTTTCAAGGTAACATTATCTACTTTACCGGTTGCGGAAGTGGGAATTTTATCTTTATAAAGAATTTGGCGCGGAATGTACAATTCAGGATAGCCGTGTTGTTTCACAAAATCACGAAGCATTTCTGAAGTTAATGATTTTTCGTTTGTGACAACAACAATTTGTTCTCCTTTTTGTTCATGCGGAATAGCCACAACACCGCAACAAAAATCATCTTTACCGAGAAAAGCTTCATTAATCATGTTTTCAACGGCCTTGAGAGAGACCATTTCACCACCGACTTTTGCAAAACGTTTAATACGATCTTTAATCGTAATAAAGCCGATTTCATCAATTTCAACAACATCACCGGTATGATACCATCCGTTGTGAGGCGGAACCAAAACACCGGGATTTTCAGGTAAAATATAACCGGCCATAACATTCGGCCCCTTAACAACAAGCTCACCACCGGTCTCAATACCGTCAACTTTTTCCAAACGACACTCCATGCCGGGACAAAGTTTGCCGATGGTACCGAATTTGTTAAAGACCATGTTGTTACCGGCAACGGCAGGTGAACACTCCGTCGTACCGTAAGCTTCCATTAAGCGCGTTCCCAAACGTTCATTTAACAGGTTGCGTGTGTCTAATTTAACACCTTCGGCACCGGCATACACAAGTCTTAATGAGCCAAAATCAAGCGGATGTGATATTTTGGCATAACTTCTGAAGAACGTGTCTGTTCCAATCATGACCGTTGCGCTGAGTTCATATAATAAATCCGAAATAACACGGAAATGCAACGGAGACGGATATAAAAATACTTTTGCACCTTGGTATAGAGCATAAAGCGTACCCAACACCAAACCGAAGCTATGGAAAACAGGCATTGAGTTTAAAACAATATCTCGTCTGTTTAATGTTTCAAAAGTGGCAATTTGCCATACATTGGATATAACGTTTTGGTTGGAAAGAACAACAGCCTTCGGAGCACCTTCGGAGCCTGAAGTAAACAAAATGACGGCACGATCACTCGGTGTTGCTTTATATGGCACATATTTAATTTTGTATTGCAATAGTGCAAGGATTTTTGCAAAAATTGAAATCTTTTTGCCGACTTCTTCCAAATATATAACTTGAAACCCTTCATCTTGAATGGCTTTAACAAGTGCTTCCAGTCCGGCTTTTTTTACAAACATTTTTGAAGTGACGACTTTTTGGGCCTGAACGGTTTTTAAGGCACTGGTTACGTTTTGCATGCCGGCACTGAAGTTTATCATAACAGGCACTTGTCCGTATGCATTAAATCCGAAGAAAGTACATATAGCGGCCACAGAGTTCGGCAACATAATACCGATAGGTTCTTTGGGTGAGGATGTTTTGTTAAAATAGCGTCCCAAAACATAGGAGGCAAGCATAATATCCTTGAAAGTTTTCGGTTTTCTTGTGATATCTTCCAATACATAAGGACGACGCAGACCGAAACACCGCTTGGCATGAATCTTGGAAGCTTTAATCAATTGCGTGAATACGGTTAATTTTTTATCGTAAATCGACTCAAACATTTGCTCGCGCATAATCATATAAATTTCATTTGAAATATGGTTACGTTGATGTCTTAAATTTTCTTTCAATTTAAGCGGACGCGGGGCATCAACAACAATTTTGACGTGAGGAAAATAACGATGCGGTAATTTGCCGCCTGTTTTGGCAAAGTGACAATACTGCAGACCGTTAATCCAAATCGGAATGACAGGTGAATCGGTTTTATCGGCAAGAAGACCGGCTGATTCATAAATTTTCATAATGTTGCCGTTTGTTGTCAT
>JAGCOI010000062.1 GCA_017645485.1 Alphaproteobacteria bacterium
ATCGGAGTGGAACGATAATCAGCCCTACAATCCGTAGGCAACAGTTATCGGCTTAAACAGAAAACGGCTATGTTTTTGAGAACATGGCCGTTTTCTATTGAAAGATGAAAGAAAAACACAGAGTCAAGAAAAATTTTTTAAAATTTTGTTCATTTTTTGCTTGCAAAGCATGTTTTGATCTGTTATAAGCCTCGCACAACGTTTGTTTAGAGCCTTTAACAAGCTCTAGTGATGTTAATATAAAATATAGGGCAAACCTTGATATATCAACGTTTGCTTGTGTCATTAACAATTTTAAGCGGCATGAAAGCTGAAATGGTGGTTTATGCTGTTTAGTTATAGGGAAAAATGAATATGGAAACCCAAAATATAAGAATTCGCCTCAAGGCTTTTGATCATCGTTTGCTTGATCTTTCAACAACAGAGATTGTGCATACAGCCAAAAGAACAGGGGCAAACGTCAGAGGACCGATTCCTTTGCCGACCAGAATCGAAAAGTTTACGGTGAACCGTTCGCCGCACGTTGATAAAAAGTCACGTGAGCAGTTCGAAATTCGTACACACAAGAGACTTCTGGATATTATCGACCCGACTCCGCAGACGGTTGATGCTTTGATGAAGCTTGACTTGGCTGCCGGTGTGAACGTCGAAATTAAATTATAATATTAATTTTAATGTTGGCGCTTTGAAAATCAGGGTGTCAACCAATTAGAAAAGGAAAAATAATAATGCGTACAGGATTGATCGCAAAAAAATTGGGAATGTCCCGCATTTTTGAAGCAGATGGCTCTCATGTGCCGGTAACGGTTTTGAGCGTGGATGCTTTGAAGGTTGTTGCGGTAAAAACGGCTGAGAAAAACGGTTATACGGCTGTTCAACTCGGTACGGGCTCGATTAAGGCTAAAAACTTAACGAAGCCTTTGAAAGGACATTTCGCAAAAGCAGGTGTTGAACCGAAGAAAAAATTGTGCGAATTCAGAGTTTCTGAAGATTGCATGCTTTCTGTCGGTGAGGAATTGTCTGCAAGCCACTTTGTGGCAGGGCAATATGTTGATGTGTGCGGAACTTCAATCGGTAAGGGTTTTGCGGGTGTTATGAAACGCCACAACTTTGCCGGTTTGGAAGCTTCTCACGGTGTTTCTATTTCACACCGTTCGCATGGTTCAACAGGTCAGAGACAAGACCCCGGTAAAGTGTTTAAGGGCAAGAAGATGGCCGGACATATGGGCGCAGAGCGTGTGACCGTTCAAAATTTGAAGGTTGCCGCAATTGATGAAGCCAAAGGTTTGATTATGGTTAAAGGTGCTGTTCCCGGTTCTGAGAACTCATGGGTCAGAATAACCGATGCCGTTAAAAAGCAAGCCAATGTTAAGTTGCCGATGCCTGCCGGATTAAAAGTTAAAGAAGAACCTGCTGCAGTTAAAGCGGAAGTTGCCGCTGAGAATGCTTAATATAAGGATTAAATACAAATGAAACAGGATATCTTAAATTTAAGTAATAAAAATGTCGGCACAATAGAACTTGACGAGTCGATTTTCGGTTTGGAAGTTCGTGCTGATATTTTACACCGCGTTGTGCTTTGGCAATTGGCCAGACGCCAAGCCGGAACCCATTTAACGAAAGGCCGCAGTGATGTTGCATTAACACCTGCAAAGCCTTTTAAACAAAAAGGCAGCGGTAACGCACGTCAGGGTTCCAGAAAAGGTGCTCAGTTCAGAAAAGGCGGCGTGGTTTTTGGTCCGGTTGTTCGTTCTTATGAACATGACTTAACCAAAAAATTCAGAAAGCTTGGCTTAAAGACAGCTCTTTCGGCTAAAGCTCAAGAAGGCAACCTTATTATTCTTGACGAAGCAAAATTATCTGCACCGAAAACAAAAGATTTGCAAAGCAAGTTGAATGTTTTGGGTTTGAAAAATTGCTTGGTTATTGACGGTAAGGGCGTTGATGAAAACTTCGCATTGGCGAGTCGCAATATTGAAGGTATTGATATTTTACCTGCAATCGGTGCCAATGTGTATGATATTTTAAGAAAAGACAAACTTGTATTAACCAAAGAAGCAGTTGATTGCTTGAAAGAGAGATTGACATGGTAAAAACATCTAAAACTGCAAATACCGTTTCAGCTTCTATGTATGATACGATTGTTCGTCCGGTGATTACCGAAAAATCCATGCTTGTTTCGGAAAACGGCAAAGTTACGTTCATGGTGCCTTTGTCAGCTTCGAAAGATGACATTAAAGCTGCTGTTGAAGCTGTTTTTAATGTGAAGGTGGAAAAGGTGAACACCATTCGTCAGTTTGGTAAGACAAAGTTTTTCAGAGGTCGCAAAGGTTCTCGTTCGGACTATAAAAAAGCTTTGGTTACGCTTGCCAAGGGTCAAAACATTGATGTTACAACAGGAATTTAATTATGACTTTGAAAACATTTAAGCCCACATCTCCGGGTCTTCGTCAGCTGATTATTGTTGACAGAAGCGAGCTTTATAAGGGAGCTCCGGAGAAAACGTTAACGGTCGGTCTTAGAAAAACCGGCGGTCGTGATAATTTCGGGCATGTCACAAGTCGGAGAATCGGCGGCGGACATAAACGCAAGCTGAGAGTTATCGACTTTAAACGTAATAAATTTGACTGTGAAGCTACAGTCGAGAGATTGGAATATGATCCGAATCGTACGTCTTTCATTGCTTTGATTAAGTATGAAGACGGCGAACTCGCATATATTCTTGCACCGCAAAGATTAAAAGCCGGTGATAAAGTCATTTCTTCTAAGAAAGCTGACGTAAAACCCGGAAATGCGATGCCTTTGAAGAGTATGCCGGTTGGTACAATCGTTCACAACGTTGAGTTGAAATCAGGCAAAGGCGGACAACTTGTTCGTGCTGCGGGTTGTTATGCTCAATTGATTGGTAAAGATGCCGGTTATGCGCAATTGAAATTAAGTTCCGGCGAACTGAGAATAGTTCGTGAGGAATGCTTGGCTACGGTTGGTGCCGTGTCAAATCCGGATAATCAAAACAAATCACTCGGTAAAGCCGGCCGTTCGCGCTGGATGGGTATTCGCCCCGTTACCCGTGGTGTTGCAATGAACCCGGTTGATCACCCGCACGGCGGTGGTGAAGGCAGAACCTCGGGCGGTCGTCATCCTGTGACACCGTGGGGTAAACCGACCAAAGGCGCCAAGACTCGTTCTAACAAGAAGACAGATCGCTTTATTATGAGATCTCGTCATGACAACAAGAAATAAGGAGAAAGCTAAATGACACGTTCCGTATGGAAAGGACCTTTTGTAGACGGCTATCTCTTGAAAAAGGCTGACGCAACCAGAGCATCCGGTCGTAATGAAGTGATTAAAATTTGGTCACGTCGTTCAACAATGTTACCGCAATTTGTCGGTTTAACATTCGGTGTGCACAACGGCCATAAATTTATTCCTGTGCTTGTTACGGAAGATATGGTTGGTCATAAGTTTGGCGAGTTTGCGCCGACCAGAACGTTTTTTGGTCATGCCGCAGACAAAACAGCGAAGAAAGGTAAGTAATCATGGCAAATACAAATTCAAAAGAAACGAAGAGTTGCGTGGCAACTTGCCGTTCTATCAGAACAAGCCCGAGAAAGCTTAACCTTGTTGCTCAGACTATTCGCGGTTTGGGTGTGGAAAAGGCTGTGGCCGAACTGACCTTCTCAAAGAGAAGAATAGCCAAAACAGCTTTGCAATTGCTCAAAAGTGCGATTGCAAATGCAGAAAACAATCACAACTTGAATATTGACAAGCTTGTCGTTTCGGAAGCTTATGTCGGTAAAGGGTTGGTAATGAAAAGAATGAACGCACGCGGCAGAGGCAGAGGGGCTCGTATTTTAAAGCCGTTCTCGTCTTTAACCGTTGTCGTTACAGAGCGTGGGGAGTAGTAACATGGGACAGAAAGTAAATCCTACAAGTCTTCGTTTGGGCGTTAACCGCACATGGGATTCTCGTTGGTATGCTGATGATAAGTTCACAGACTATTTCCACGAAGATTTAAAAATTAAAAAATTCTTGAAAGAAAAATTGGCTCAGGCTGGTATCAGCAGAATCGTGATTGAACGTCCTGCAAAGAAGGCCAGAGTAACAATTCATTCTGCAAGACCGGGTGTTGTTATCGGTAAGAAAGGTCAGGATATTGAGGCCTTGAGAAAGGAAATTCAAAAACTGACATCTTCCGAAGTTCAACTCAACATTTTGGAAGTCAGAAAACCTGAGTTAGATGCAAAACTCGTTGCG
This sequence comes from Alphaproteobacteria bacterium, assembly GCA_017645485.1. Classification (GTDB taxonomy): domain Bacteria; phylum Pseudomonadota; class Alphaproteobacteria; order RF32; family CAG-239; genus UBA1254. The sequence continues at coordinate 4,258 of JAGCOI010000062.1, forward strand.
GATTCGGTTGCACAACAACTTGAACGCCGTGTTGCTTTCAGAAGAGCAATGAAACGCGTGATGCAATCAGCGCTTCGCTTGGGTGCGGAAGGTATCAAGGTAAGCTGTAGCGGTCGTTTGGGCGGTGCTGAAATTGCACGTACCGAACACTATCGTGAAGGACGCGTACCTTTGCATACTTTGAGGGCTGATATTGACTATGCAACCTCAACCGCTCATACAACTTATGGTGCCTGCGGTATTAAAGTTTGGATTTATAAGGGCGAAATTATGGCTCATGATCCGATGGCCCGCGACAAGAAGCTGGCTGAACAGAAGTAATAGTGAGGTTAAAATAAAATGTTAAGTCCAAAACGCATAAAATTCCGTAAACAGCATAAAGGTCGTATTCACGGCCTGGCTAAAGGCGGATATGAGTTAAATTTGGGTGATTACGGTTTGAAGGCTTTAACGCCGGAACGTATTACGGCGCGTCAAATCGAGGCAGCTCGTCGTGCCATTACGCGTGAGATGAAAAGAGCCGGACAATTGTGGATCCGAATTTTCCCTGATGTTCCTGTGTCGGATAAACCGGCTGAGGTTCGTATGGGTAAAGGTAAAGGTGCTGTCGAATTTTGGGTAGCAAGAGTGAAACCCGGTCGCATCATGTTTGAATGCGGCGGCGTTGATGAAGAAACAGCGCGCAGAGCTTTTGAACTCGGCGCAGCTAAATTGCCCGTTAAGAGCAAGTTTGTCAAACGCTTGAATTGCCAAAAAGGAGAAGCATAATGGTTAAAACTAAAGATTTACGCGCAATGACTATTGATGAATTGGAAACGAAATTGGTTCAAAACAAAAAAGAACAGTTCAATTTACGTGTTCAACAATCAACAGGTCAACTCTCGAATACGGCGCAAGTTCGCAAAGTAAGAAGAGAAATCGCACAAATCAACACGCTCATTGCCGAGCGCAAGAAGAACAGTTAGGAGAAAAAACATGCCTAAAAGAATTCTTCAGGGTGTTGTTGTTTCGGATAAACAGGATAAAACTGTCGTGGTCAGCGTAGAGCGTCAGGTTATGCATCCCGTTTATAAAAAATTCGTGAAGAAGAGCAAAAAATATGCCGCGCACGATGAAAATAACCAGTTCAAAGTCGGCGATATTGTTTCGATTGAAGAATCGAAGCCTTATTCGAAGACAAAGACATGGACTGTCATTAATAACGCCTAGTATAGAAGGAATATTAAAATGATACAAATGCAAACCAACCTTGATGTTGCGGATAATTCAGGCGCACGTCAGGTGCAGTGCATCAAAGTTCTTGGCGGGTCCAAGAGAATGCATGCAACAATTGGTGATGTTATCGTTGTTTCTGTAAAAGAAGCACTGCCGAAAGGCCGTGTGAAGAAAGGTGATGTCTGCAAAGCCGTAATCGTAAGAACGGCAAGCGATATCAGAAGAAAAGACGGTAGTGTCATCCGTTTTGACAGCAATGCCGCAGTTTTAATCAACAAAGACGGCGAACCTATCGGTACGCGTATCTTTGGCCCCGTCACAAGGGAACTGCGCGCAAAGAAATTTATGAAAATCATTTCATTAGCACCGGAGGTATTGTAATGCCCAAGATGAAAATTAAAAAAGGTGATCAGGTCATCGTTATTTCGGGTGACGACAAAGGCAAAACAGGCGAAGTTATCAAAGCTATGCCGAAAGTCAGTAAAGTTGTCGTTTCCGGCGTAAACATGGTGAAAAGACATACCAAACCGAGCAAAACAAGCGCGGGTGGTATTATTACCAAAGAAGCGGCTATTCACGTTTCTAATGTGGCTATTGTTTCGAACGGTAAGCCCTCTAAAGTCGGCTACAAAGAAGACAAAGGCAACAAAGTTCGCGTGGCACGCAAAACCGGTGAAGTAATCGATAAATAGGAGAAAATTTTATGGCAAATTTTGAAAAATTATATAAAGACGTCATAAAGAAATCTCTTGTGGAAAAATTCGGTTACAAGAACCCACATGAGATTCCGAAGCTGACGAAAATTGTTTTGAATATGGGTGTCGGCGAAGCTGTTACCGATAAGAAAAAACTGAACAATGCAATGGAAGAGTTGGCTTTAATTGCAGGTCAGAAGCCTGTGATGACATCTGCTCGCAAATCTATTGCAACATTTAAGCTTAGAGAAGGTATGCCGATTGGCTGTAAAGTAACGTTAAGATCTCAAAAAATGTATGAATTTTTGGAGAGATTGGTCAACATGGCTTTACCGCGAATCAGAGACTTCCACGGTATTACGGGAAAGAATTTTGACGGCAAAGGAAACTTTGCGTTCGGTATTAAAGAACAAGTCGTTTTCCCTGAAATCAACTATGAAAAAGTTGAAGATATCAGAGGTCTTGATGTTGTGATTTGCACAACGGCAAAAACCGATGAGGAAGCAAAATATTTGCTGACCTCGTTTAACCTGCCTATCAAGAAATAACGGAGAACGAGAATGTCAAAAACAAGTTCTGTATATAGAAACTTAAAAAGAGTTAAGATGTCCGAAAAGTATGCTGCTCGGCGCTTAAAGTTGAAAGAAGTTGTGATGAATAAAGAAGCTTCTCCGGAAGAAAGATTTCAGGCAACTTTAAAATTGGCCGAAATGCCGCGTAATTCTGCAAAAATCAGAATTCGTAATCGCTGCAAATTGACAGGCCGTTCACGTAGTTATTACCGGAAATTCGGCTTAAGCCGTGTCGAACTCAGAGATTTGGCGAGCTTCGGCGAGATTCCCGGTTTGGTTAAATCTAGCTGGTAAGAGGAGATATAGTCATGTCTATGAATGATCCTTTGGGCGATATGCTCACACGCATTAGAAACGCACAGAGAGCAAAGAAGAGTGATGTTGTATCACCAGCTTCGAAGTTGCGTGAAAATGTTTTGGAAGTTTTGAAAAAAGAGGGTTATATTGAAAACTATGAAAAAGTTAACGTTAAACCCGGTATTGATGAACTTCATATTAAATTAAAGTACCATGAAGGTGCTTCGGTTATAACTGAAATTTACCGTGTGTCGACTCCGGGTCGTCGCGTTTATTCAAGCGTGAAAGACTTGCCGAGAGTTTATAACGGCTTGGGTATTTCGATTGTTTCAACACCGCACGGTGTGATGAGCGACAATGATGCCCGTAAGGCCAATGTCGGCGGTGAAATTTTATGTCAGGTATTCTAAAGGGAGGTTTGTATGTCTAGAGTTGGAAAATATCCGATTAACATCCCTGAGGGCGTTAATGTTGATATAAAATCAAATGTTGTGACCGTTAAAGGTAAATTAGGTGAACTTTGCTGTTCTTATGACGATTCGCACGTGTCTGCGAAAGTGGAAGAGGGTAAGGTTGTTGTATCGCCGTTGTCGCAGAGTTTGACGGCACGCGCATTATGGGGTACGACGAGAGCAAACATTAACACTTTGGTTAAAGGTGTTTCTGAAGGCTATACCAAGAATTTGGAACTCGTCGGCGTCGGTTATAAGGCGCGTATGGAAGGTACAAAGCTTGTTCTTTCACTTGGTTTTTCGCATGATGTTGACTTTTTAGCGCCGCAAGGCATTAAAATTTCTTGTGAATCTCCGACGCAAATTAAAATTTTCGGTGTGGACAAACAGCTTGTCGGACAAGTTGCCGCCGAAATTCGTAAATATAGAAAACCTGAACCGTACAAAGGCAAAGGCGTAAAATATGAAAACGAATATATTCGTCGTAAAGAAGGCAAGAAGAAGTAATAGGGAAAAATTCAAATGAATACGTCAAAAAAATTGTTTGAAAGAAGAAAAGCCCGCGTTAGAACAGCTTTGAAAAACGTTGCCAACGGCAAAATGAGATTGTCCGTTTTCCGCAGCGGAAAGCATATCTACGCACAAATTATTGACGATGTTAAAGGGGTGACCGTTGCTTGCGCTTCGACGCTTGACAAGGAAGTAAGAACCTCTTTGAAAAAGACATCTACGGTTGAAGCTGCAAGCTTCATCGGAAAACTTGTTGCCGAACGTGCGGCAAAAACGGGTGTAAGTGAAGTCGTTTTCGACAGAGGCGGTTACATTTACCATGGTCGTGTCAAGGCTTTGGCTGACGCTGCGCGTGAAGCCGGATTGAAATTCTAGGAGAAGTAAGATGGCTTTTGATCGTAATAATAAAAAAGAAAAAACAGAAGAATTGGTTGAAAAACTGGTTCATGTGAATCGTGTTGCAAAAACCGTTAAAGGCGGTCGTACAATGTCTTTTGCCGCGGTTGTGGTTGTCGGTGACGGGAAAGGTCGCGTCGGCTATGGCTCAGGCAAAGCATCCGAAGTTCCGGAAGCCGTGGTAAAAGCAACAAATGAAGCTAAAAAGAATATGGTTCGCATTCCGCTTCGCGAAGGCAGAACACTTCATCATGACGTTGCCGGTCGCTTTGGCGCAGGTAAGGTTGTTTTGAGAACAGCTCCTGCCGGTACCGGTGTTATTGCCGGCGGTCCGATGCGTGCCGTATTTGAGGTTTTGGGTATTCAAGACGTTGTTGCAAAGTCTTTGGGTTCAAACAACCCTTACAATTTGATTAAGGCAACAATGGTTGCGCTTCAATCTACCTGCTCACCCCGTATGGTTGCTGCCAAACGCGGTAAGAAAGTCGGTGATATTGTAAGCCGTCGTGAATATGCAACGTCTTCTAAACTGGAAAAAGAGGAGGCTTAGGCTCATGGCAAAGAAAACAATAAAAGTTACTCAAATCGCAAGCCCTATCGGCAAACCGAAAATTCAAAGAGCAACTTTAATCGGTCTTGGCTTGAATAAAATGAATCGTACATCGGAATTGGAGGATACACCTGCTGTCCGCGGTATGATTAAGAAGGTGAGCCACCTCGTTAAAGTTGAGGAATAAACCTAGCAAAAAAGGGGTGTCATGCTTGTTCTTTTTTCGCTCATGTAGTTATGACCTACACATCGCTTAAAAAGAACGGCGTAGCCCACCCCTTTTGATAGAGGTTTTATCATGAGACTTTATGTGTTGTAAAATTAAAAATTAGGTGAAAGAAAATGAAACTTAATGAATTAAAAGATAATGCAGGTGCCAGAAAAGACCGTATTCGTGTCGGTCGCGGTATCTCAAGCGGTAAGGGCAAAACTGCCGGTCGCGGACAGAAAGGTCAGAAATCTCGTTCGGGCGTTTCCATTCACGGTTTCCAAGGCGGTCAGATGCCGATTTATCGTCAGTTGCCGAAGCGCGGTTTTAAAAACCATTTTGCGCTTGAATATGCCGTTGTTAATTTGGACAGCATTCAAAAAGCAATTGATGCAGGTAAATTAAACGCATCAGATGTTAATGTTGAAACATTGCTTGCTTCACGGTTAATTACAAAGAAGCTTGACGGTGTTCGTTTGCTTGCACGCGGTGCAATTACGACTGCTGCCACGATTTCAGTGAACTCAGCTTCTAAAGCTGCCGTGGCTGCTGTTGAAAAAGCCGGTGGTAAGGTAAATCTTATATAAAACCGCGTATAGCTGGTAGCTAAGTACAGAAAAGTTCTCTTGAGTTCGGTCATGTACGTTCAATGTACACTCGTCTCGCTCAAGGGAACTTTTCTTATTATCTACACACGCTCTTCGCAGTTTTGTGTTAATATCAAAATTGAAGGTCGAAAGTGTCTTTATGTGGATTTATCTGTGTTTCGGTACTTCTGCCTTTGTTTTAAAATGATTTAACCTTTTTGTTGTTTCCAAAAAAAATAACTTGACAAAAATTTTAGAATATACTATCTTCTGTGCAGAAATTGATTATTGTTATTTATTCTTAAGCCTATGACAACAAATTTATTACCCTTTGTTTATAAAGACAAAGGAGACAGGGTGACTATTTCAACAAAGTTGCTTAAAGATCGGCCGATAAACGATATTAGAGGTTTGATGATTTCTGAAAATATTGAACTGGAGATCAAACAGAGTTATGTGTCGTGTATTGATGCGAAAAAGAAAGCGTTGGATGAAGTTGCTGAGCTGCTG
>JAGCOI010000063.1 GCA_017645485.1 Alphaproteobacteria bacterium
CGTTATCAGAGAGTTTTTCGGTTCTTCACAACTTTCGCAATTTATGGATCAAAACAATCCTTTGTCCGAAATCACACATAAACGTCGTTTGTCTGCTTTAGGTCCCGGCGGTTTGTCACGTGAACGTGCCGGCATTGAAGTCCGCGACGTGCACCCGACACACTACGGACGTATCTGCCCGATTGAAACGCCGGAAGGTCCGAACATCGGTTTGATTAACTCGCTTGCGACTTATGCACGTATTAACAAATACGGCTTTATCGAATGTCCGTATCGCAGAGTTGTCAACGGTATTGTAACTTCAGAGGTTGATTATTTGTCTGCCGACAAAGAAGGCAAAGTGATTATTGCCGAAGCCAACGCAAAAGTTAAAGAAGACGGACATTTCGAAAACGATATGATTACCTGTCGTAAAAACGGCGAAGTCTTGTTTGCAAAACCTGAAGAAATCAACTATATTGACGTTTCGCCGAAACAACTCGTTTCGGTTGCAACGGCTCTTATTCCGTTTTTGGAAAACGACGATGCTAACCGTGCATTGATGGGTTCAAACATGCAACGTCAAGGCGTGCCGCTTCTTAAGAGCGAAGCACCGCTTGTCGGTACGGGTATGGAAGCAACCGTTGCCAAAGATTCCGGTGCAACACTTGTTGCAAAATATGACGGTATCGTTGACTCGGTTGATGCCAATCGTATTGTGGTTCGCTCAGATGCCAAACATGCTACAAACGTCGGTGTTGAAATTTATAAACTCCAAAAATTCCGTCGTTCCAACCAAAACACATGTATCAACCAAGTACCGCTTGTTAAAGTCGGTGATAAAATCAAGGCCGGCGATATTATTGCCGATGGTCCTTGTACCGATTTAGGTGAACTTGCTTTGGGTAAAAACGTTTTGGTGGCCTTTATGCCTTGGAACGGTTTGAACTACGAAGATGCTATTTTGCTTTCCGAACGCATTTCACGTGATGATGTTTTAACATCTCTTCATATTGAAGAATTTGAAACCATGGCACGTGATACAAAGCTCGGTGCCGAAGAAATCACGCGTGATATTCCGAACGTCGGTGAAGAAGCTTTGCGCAATTTGGATGAAGCCGGTATTGTTTATATCGGTGCCGAAGTTAAAACCGGCGATATTCTGGTCGGTAAAGTAACGCCGAAAGGCGAATCCCCCGTTACACCTGAAGAAAAATTGCTTCGTGCCATTTTCGGCGAAAAAGCATCTGATGTCAGAGATACATCACTTCGTGTACAACCGGGTATTGAAGGTGTTGTCGTTGATGTTCAGGTCTTCTCTCGCAGAGGTATTGAAAAAGACGAACGTGCACTTTCGATTGAACAACAGGAAATTTCCGCTTTAGCCAAAGACCGTGATGATGAAGTTGCGATTATTCGTCGCAGTTTTGATGCTCGTTTGCGTGATATTTTAATCGGACAAACAACGGTTGATGCACCCAAAGAAATCGGTAAAAAAGTTGAAATCACGGCTGAACTTTTTGATTCGGTTCCGGCCGCAACACTTCGTAAGATTGAAGTTAAGCGCGTTAAAATACCGAATTCGAGCAAAGAAAAGAATCAGGTCGAAATCAAAGTTCAGGTTGCCGTTAAAGATGCTAAAATTCAAAAAGAAATTGAAGAACTTTCCGTATCTTTTGCAGAGCGCTTAACAAAAATTTATGACCACTTTGATGACAAAGTCGAAAAAGTTCAAAGAGGTGATGATTTGCTCCCCGGCGTGATGAAAATGGTCAAGGTCTTTATTGCCACAAAGCGTAAAATGCAAACAGGTGATAAAATGGCCGGTCGTCACGGAAACAAGGGTACCGTTTCGCGCGTTTTGCCGTTGCAAGACATGCCTTACATGGAAGACGGTACACCTGTTGATATCGTGCTTAATCCGCTCGGTGTGCCAAGCCGTATGAACGTCGGACAAATTTTAGAGACGCACCTCGGTTGGGCGGCCAAAGAACTCGGCAAACAATTATATGAATTGTGCGAAGAGTATAAAAAAGGCCAAAAGACAATTGATGATTTGAATAACCGCTTAAAAGAAATTTACGGCGAAAAACAATATAAGAATCAAATTGAGTCTTTAAATAAATCCGAAAAAATGGAACTTATTTCAAATCTGAAAAACGGTATTCCGATGGCAACGCCTGTTTTTGACGGTGCATCGGGAGATGATATTAACCGCATGCTTGAAATGGCAGGACTTCCGACATCCGGTCAAATTGATTTGTACGATGGTCGTACCGGTGAAAAATTTGATCGTAAAGTCACGGTCGGTATCATTTACATGATTAAACTTCACCACATTGTTGATGAAAAGATGCACGCCCGTTCCGTCGGACCGTACAGCTTAGTCACACAACAACCTTTAGGCGGTAAAGCGCAATTCGGTGGTCAACGTTACGGTGAAATGGAAGTGTGGGCATTGCAAGCTTACGGCGCAGCTTATACCTTGCAAGAAATGCTCACCGTCAAATCAGATGACGTTTCAGGCAGAACAAAGGTCTATGAAGCCATTGTCAGAGGTGAAGATACCTTTAACACCGGCGTACCTGAGTCATTTAACGTTTGGTCAAAGAAATTAAGTCTTTGTGCCTGAATGTTGAAATGTTGAACGAAGAAGTTTAAGAATAGGAGAATAAATTTATGAATGACGTAATGAAATTTTTTGCCTCACAACCGCAAGAAACAGAAGAATCTTTTGATGAAATCAAAATTTCCATTGCTTCTCCGGAACAGATTCGTTCTTGGTCATACGGTGAGGTTAAAAAACCCGAAACAATTAACTACCGCACATTCAAACCTGAACGTGACGGTTTGTTCTGCGCACGCATTTTCGGTCCTGTAAAAGACTATGAATGCTTATGCGGTAAATACAAACGCATGAAATATCGCGGTATTGTCTGCGAAAAATGCGGTGTGGAAGTCACCTTATCCAAAGTGCGTCGTGAGCGTATGGGGCATATTGAGCTTGCAGCACCTGTCGCACACATTTGGTTTTTAAAATCTCTTCCGAGCCGTATTGCAACGTTAACCGATATTTCCGTTAAATCTTTGGAACGCGTTTTGTATTTTGAAAGCTACATTGTGATTGAACCGGGCTTAACCGATTTACAACTCAATCAATTGCTTACCGAAGATGAATATCAGGAAGCTTTGGATAAATACGGTGAAGATTCTTTCAGAGTCGGTATCGGTGCCGAAGCCCTGCGCGAAATTTTATCAAACATTGATTTGGAAGCCGAACGTGCTTTAATGCGTGCCGATTTGAAAGAAACAACATCTGAAGCCAAGCGCAAAAAACTTGTCAAACGCTTAAAGATTGTTGAATCATTTATCGAATCAAACACAAAGCCCGAATGGATGGTCTTAACCGTTTTGCCGGTTATTCCGCCTGAGCTCAGACCTTTGGTTCCGTTAGACGGCGGTCGTTTTGCCACCTCTGATTTGAATGATTTATATCGCAGAGTGATTAACCGTAACAATCGTTTAAAACGCTTGCTTGAATTGCACGCTCCGGAAATTATTGTCAGAAACGAAAAACGTATGTTGCAGGAATCTGTTGATGCCTTGTTTGATAACGGTCGCAGATCAAGAGCCATTACAGGCGCAAGCAAACGCCCGTTAAAATCCTTATCGGATATGCTCAAAGGTAAACAAGGTCGTTTCCGTCAAAACTTGCTCGGTAAACGTGTTGACTATTCCGGTCGTTCCGTTATTACCGTCGGACCTGAACTTAAATTGCAACAGTGCGGTCTGCCTAAGAAAATGGCATTGGAACTCTTTAAGCCTTTCGTATATTCCAAATTGGAACTCTACGGATATGCACCAAGTATTAAACTTGCCAAACGTATGGTTGAAAAAGAACGTGCGGAAGTTTGGGATGTTTTGGAAGAAGTCATCCGCGAACACCCCGTTTTGTTAAACCGTGCACCGACGTTGCACCGTTTGGGTGTTCAGGCATTTGAGCCCGTACTTGTTGAAGGTAAAGCCATTCACTTGCACCCGCTTGTCTGCGCCGCTTTCAACGCCGACTTCGATGGTGACCAAATGGCTGTTCACGTACCTTTGTCACTTGAAGCACAATTGGAAGCACGTGTTTTGATGATGTCTACAAACAACATCTTATCTCCGGCTTCCGGCAAACCGATTATCGTGCCTTCACAAGATATGGTTTTAGGTATTTACTATTTGTCTTACGAAGCCGAAGGCATGATTGGTGAAGGCAGTATTTATGCCGATAAAGATGAATGCATGCTTGCCTTAAACGCAAAAGTTGTTGATTTGCATGCCAAAATCAAATGCCGCATGGAATATGTCGATGACAACGGCGAAACAAAATACGGTTTGGTTGATACCACACCGGGACGTATCATTATTTCGGATATTTTACCGAAAAACCCGAATATCCCCTTCTCTCTTGTCAATCGTTTGCTCAGAAAGAAAGAAATTTCGGAAATCATTGATACGGTCTATCGTCACTGCGGACAAAAAGAAACCTGCATCATGGTTGATAAGATTATGACCTTAGGTTTCACAAACGCATGTAAAGCCGGTATTTCATTCGGTAAAGATGATTTGATTGTTCCTGAAGCCAAGAAAGAGTTGATTGAAGAAACAAAGGCACAAGTCAGAGAATTTGAAAATCAATATCAAAACGGTTTGATTACCAAGGGCGAGAAATACAACAAGGTTGTTGATATTTGGTCTGCCTGCACCGATAAAGTGGCTGATGAAATGATGAAAAACATTTCAAAAACCGAACACGGCTACATCAACTCCGTATATATGATGGCCCACTCAGGTGCTCGTGGTAGTGCCGCTCAAATGAGACAATTGGCCGGTATGCGCGGTTTGATGGCAAAACCGTCCGGTGAAATTATCGAACAACCGATTATTTCAAACTTTAAAGAAGGTTTGACGGTGTCGGAATACTTCAACTCAACGCACGGTGCTCGTAAAGGTTTGGCCGATACGGCTTTGAAAACGGCAAACGCCGGTTACTTAACACGTCGTTTGGTTGACGTTGCTCAAGATGTTGTCATTACCGAAACCAACTGCGGTACCGAAAGAGGCATTATCGTTCGTCCCGTGGTTGATGGCGGTAATGTGATTGTTTCTATCGGTGAACGTATTTTGGGACGTACCGTTCAAGAAGACGTACATAACCCCGAAACAGGCGAACTCATTGTTGCTAAAGGCACTTTGGTTGATGAAAACATTGCCGAAGCCGTTCAAAAAGCAGGTGTTGAACAAGTCAAAATCCGTTCTGTTTTAACTTGTGAATCCGAGCACGGTGTTTGCGCAGCATGTTACGGTCGTGACTTGGCCAGAGGCACACCGGTTAACGTCGGTGAAGCTGTCGGTGTTATTGCCGCACAATCCATCGGTGAACCCGGTACCCAATTAACCTTGCGTACTTTCCACATCGGCGGTGCTGCTTCTCAATCTGCCGAACAGGCTTCCGTTGAAGTTCCGTTTGCCGGTACGTTAAAACTTGAAAATGCACATACGGTAACAAACTCAGACGGACATTTGATTGTTTTGTCTCGTAACTGTGATTTGATTGTTCTTGACGCTCAAGGACGTGAAACATCTCGCCACCATATTCCTTATGGTACGAAAGTTCTTGTTAAAGAAGGTTCGAAGGTCAAAAAAGGTCAAAAAGTGGCTGAATGGGATCCGTTTACAATTCCGGTTATTTCCGAAAAAGCCGGTGTCGCAAACTTAGTTGACTTAATTAACAATGTTTCAATCAAAGAAAGCATGGATGAAACAACCGGTATTGTTTCAAAAGTGGTTATTGATTGGCGTACAAGCGCAGCCACCGCTTCCTTGAAACCGAGCATTGTCTTAAAAGATTCTAAGGGTAAAGCCGTTACTTTTGACAACGGCAAAGAAGCCAGATACTATCTGTCGGTTGATGCGGTCTTAAACGTTGATAACGGATCTGAAATTAAAGTCGGTGACGTTATCGCAAGAATTCCGAGAGAAAGCACCAAAACAAAAGATATTACGGGTGGTTTGCCTCGTGTTGCGGAATTGTTTGAAGCCCGCAGACCGAAAGAACAGGCTATCATTTCGGATATTGACGGACAGGTTGAATTCGGCAAAGATTATAAAGCCAAACAACGTGTGGTCATTAAACCGATTGATGGTGAACCCGTTGAATACCTTATTCCGAAGGGCAAACACCTTGTCGTTCAAGACGGCGATATTGTGAAAAAAGGTGACTTAATTGTTGAAGGCACACCTGCACCTCATGATATTTTGCGCGTTTTGGGTGTTGAAAAATTGGCGGAGTATCTTGTTAAAGAAGTTCAAGATGTGTACCGTCTGCAAGGTGTGAAAATCAATGACAAACACATTGAAGTTATTGTTTCTCAAATGCTCAAGAAAGTTGAGATTTTAACACCGGGAGACACAACATTCCTTATCGGCGAACAAGTTGATCGCGATGTGTTTGAACAAGAAAACGCAAAAACGGTTGCCGAAGGCGGCACACCGGCAACGGCAGATCCTGTGTTGCTCGGTATCACCAAAGCGTCTTTACAGACAAAATCGTTTATTTCAGCGGCATCCTTCCAAGAAACAACGCGCGTCTTAACGGAAGCGGCTGTTTCGGGCAAAGTGGATAAGCTTTACGGTTTGAAAGAAAACGTTATTGTCGGACGTTTAATTCCTGCCGGTACAGGTACCGTCTTACGTTCATTGAAACGTGTTGCGGCTCAAAATGATAAAGAAGTTTTGCTTCAGCGCGAAGCTGCCGCAAATGCGGCTTTAGAAGAAAACAACAATAACAATGACGGTGAAAATGCCGAGGTTGTTGAATAAACTTCTTCATATAACAACAAAACAAGCGCCATCAAAAATGGCGCTTGTTTTTTTAAGATTAGTTTTTGTAAAATGTCTCTCGTCCGACAAGGTAGAGCTTAAACAGCTCCAAGTCTCGGAAGAACAAGGTTATAAAAGCCTTCAGACAGAGCGTAACCAAAGTATTTCCGCAATAAGTCAGAACCTCCTCGCGAGTGCCGTTTTTAATCAAGGCGACTTCTTTTTCATCAACCTTTGAATTTGACGGCATGCTCATGAAAATTTGAATCAGCAAATTATGATTCAAAGGCTCTTGCTTTAACAGCTTACAGATGAAGCGCTTGTCTTCATGGTTCCATGAAGGAAGCTTGCGATAGTAGGTAAACAAAGTATCGTTTGATGCTTTGTTCATCAACGCATCTTCAACTTCAGCCTTAAAGCCTTGCTGACCCAAGTGACATCCGATATAAAAACGAATGTCTTCATCAGAACGCTTATCAATCATCATACCGAGCAATTCCGGCGCAAGCGACTGATTTGCCACATAGCTTAAAAACGCTGCAGAGGGGGCAACTGTGATAAAGCGCTCTTCCTGATGTCTTGTCATACCGCCGATCGCTTTTAAGGCAAAAATTCTGCCCAAAACAGTTTCCTTACCGTCTTCATAAGATTGAAGCACCTCATCAACCAGTTCCTTGCACAAACCACGCTTGACCATGGTTTCAATCTCGGACTCGTTTCCTCGCGCCAAAATACGGTGTTGCATGTCTGCATCAAAATCACGAGCAACCATATGGCGCATAACGGCCAAAATTTCCTCGTGATCACCGCGGTCCACAAGCTTGTTAAAACCGACAGGCAAAACCATGTCTCTCGAATAAGACACGCTGAGGGCGAGCAAAATTTCCTCGTGATTGCCACGGTCGAGCAAATCAAGGTAAACCCTGTGGTCAAGTTCGTTGCAACGCATAAAAGACATAATTTCTTCATGCCTTCCGCGCTTAATCAGCATTTTCTGACCTTCCAAAGTGAGCGGATGTCGAGCCACATAAGCCGATATTTCGCGATCACCCCACGTGGTTAAAACAAGCTCTTCGCCTGCCTTGGCAAAACTATGTTTCAAGGCATAGCCGAACAATTCGTCATGCGACCATTTGGCAAGCATTTTAGCTTGACATTCCTCACAAAAGCCATGCTTTTGAGTATAGGCAACCAAATCCTGATGTGCCCACATCTCAAACATAACTTCTTGTGCCTCAGGGCAAAAACCGTACAATTTTGTAACGGCTTCAATTTCAGATTGACGATGGCGTTTAACAAGCGCAATCTGAACAAAGTCGGGCAAATAGCCGGACATCTTTGTCTGAGGATTGGCAAGAATCAGATTATAACGGCTAATCAGTCTGGCAATCTCCTCGTCATTGCCGCGCTCAACAATTTTGTTCAGCGTTGCATTATCGGGTAAATCCGCATGATACACCGTGGTTGTGGTACCGGAATACTCACTGCCGTATTCGTCCCCCAACACCACATCTTCCGATCTGACACCGACTGTATTGAGTTCACGCATCAAATTTTCATGCGTTTCACGCTCATTCCAAGCAGCGGCTCCTTGAGCCATCTGCTCATCAATAGAGTTTGTATTCATAAAAATGTGTTAATGATTATTTGTTTATAAAAATTTTGTCTACAAAGGATTTATACAAAATTTTTCATATCATTGCAAGCTTTATTTTATAAAAAAATGTTTATTTTAAGTGTAAAACGGCACTTTTAGCATCATAAGATAAATCAATATCAACACCGATTTCACCCAAAAAAGCCTTCAAATAAAGAATATGTGCAAACAATGAGGGATTATCACTCGGTGTATGAGAAGTTAATGCCTGTTGCATATTTTCAAGTTTCTGGGCCGATAAATCAAAATCGGACACCGCCTCAAAACGCAACATCTCATCTGTTTCAAAAACACTGATTGTACCGCCCCTGATAAAAACATCAGCCAAAGCCATCACGGCAAGCATAACGATTTTATAGCACGATACGTTTTTAATATCCGATTTTATGATAATCGGTGTTTTGGCATTACTGACGGTTTCAAGATAGTTACAAATGATTGTATTTAATTCGGTGGTATTTTTCGGTGCGGCGTTTTTTAAGCCGAATGCCACTCTGAAAAATTTAATACGTGCGGCAAGTGTTTTGGCGCTGTTTTCAAGCAAACTTTTAACATCCGTGATATCATCTTCATCATCTTCTAACATTTCAAGTGCATTCGAAACGGTACCTATATTACCCGCCAAATCATGACTGATACGCGTGCAAATCAACTCGGCAAGTTCCGTTGAAAGAATATTGGTCATCTGTTATATCCTTATTAAAAAGTGTATATATCCGAGTGAATAAAACGTTGGTCTTCGCGAGCCATTCTGTTAATATCCAAATCTTTTAAAACGGGATCTTCAAGTTTCAAAAAGCCGGTCTGAGCTTGCAGATAAGGCTTATTTGTACCCAACCCCCAAAGAATATCCTCTTTATTATCTGGCTCGCCGTATTTTTGGTTAATTTTCTTCCAAAAATCGAACACTTTTAAATTGCGCAGATATAAAGCTTTGGCACTGTTTCCGGTTTTATTGGCGGCCTCGGTGCGGTATGTTACTTTATAAACTTTGTTATTCGTAAATGTGGAAGAAAGGAACACTTCCACCGTTTCTTTCGTATCATATTTATTGAAAGAGGCTTGAGAAATAAAGTAATAATTTTCTTTTTTGGCGAGCAGCACGATACAGCTTTCCAAACGCTCATATCCGACAACACCCTGATTACGGCATTTTTCTTCATTGCGCCACCGAATAAAATTCGGCACATCCATTTTTTGATTTGTTTTGCGATAGCCTCTTTTTAAAAGCTGTTCTTCGGCTTGCGCATAACTCATTTGAAGCATCACACCGGCAATATCAAAAACCGCGGCGTTGGATTTTCTTGATTTGGCTTTTAACTTGTTTTCATCCAACAACTTTTGAATTGAATCGTTTTTATCGCCTTTCCCTTTAAACAAATTTTTAATCCAGCTTTGAGCTGTTTCCGTCGGGGCTTTTTCTTTTTTTTCAACTTTTTCAGGTGCCGTTTGTTTCAAATTTTGCGAAAGCGAACGTGACGTATCCACCTTAACGGGCGCCTCATTTTTTAAATCAAGCTTATTGCCGAAAGCATCTTCGGTTATATTAAAATTCAAATCATCCGAATCCATCACCGTCATTTGCTTGTTTTGTGCAAATGCCTGATTCGAACAAACCAAAAGGCACACGAATGCCGTATAAAACACATGCTTTATCATAAATAGCAGATTAACATATCGACACTTAAAAAAGGTTTAATAAATCAATGCTTTTTCATTTACTTTTAAGCGTAAAAAGTTTAAAAAAAAAGCAGAACATAATAACAGGAAATGAAAAAAATGAAAAATAAGGTGGCTGTCATCGGTGCGGGACTTGCCGGTTCGGAAGCGGCATGGCAACTTTCAAAACATTCCGTTTACGTTGATATATACGACATGAAACCTCAAAAATTTTCACCGGCACATAAAAACACCGACTTTGCGGAACTTGTCTGTTCCAATTCTTTGCGCTCGGATGATTACATGCACAATGCCGTCGGCTTAATGCATGAAGAAATGCGCCGTGCCGATTCGCTTATCTTAAACACCGCGGATAAAACAAAAGTACCGGCCGGCGGCGCGCTTGCCGTTGACAGACAGGCTTTTGCCGCTTCAATCACAAAATCTCTTCAAAACAATCCGTTTATTCAAATTTATTCAAAAGAAATCTCGTCACTGACCGAACTTGATTATCCTTTAATTATCGTTGCCACGGGGCCGCTCACATCAGAGACCTTAGCTTGCGATATCTTAAACACCGTTCATCGGGAAACACTCTCGTTTTATGATGCGATTGCCCCTGTTGTTTACACCGAAAGCATAGATTTTTCAAAAGCATGGTATCAATCGCGCTATGATAAAGGCGATGCCAAAGACTATATCAATTGCCCGATGACGCAAGCTCAATACGAAACTTTTGTAACCGAGCTTTTAGGTGCCCAAAAAGTTGAGTTTCACACCTTTGAACAGCCGCAATATTTTGACGGATGTCTCCCGATTGAGGTAATGGCCGAACGTGGCTTTGAAACACTTCGTTTCGGTCCGATGAAACCTGTCGGGCTTACAAATCCGAATGCATCCGAAAAGCCCTATGCGGTGGTGCAACTTCGCCAAGATAACGCACAAGATACCCTGCGCAACATGGTCGGTTTTCAAACCAAGTTAAAGCATTTCGAGCAAGAGCGTATTTTCCGTCTTATTCCGGGACTTGAACATGCCGAATTTGCAAGACTCGGCGGCATACATAAAAACACATTCATCAAAAGCCCGCTTGTGCTTGACAATTATTTAAGGCTCAAAACAAACCCGCGCATTATGTTTGCGGGGCAAATTACCGGTTGCGAGGGCTATGTTGAAAGCGCGGCCGTCGGTTATATGGCAGGTATTTTTGCAAGTGCATTCATTCAAAACAAAACGCCCGCCTTACCGCCGAAAACAACTTCATTCGGTGCCATGCTTGCCCATTTACAGGATATGCAAAATATTGAAAATTTTGGGCCCTTGAACTTCAATTTCGGCCTTTTTGAATATATGGAACCCGTCTTATTACCAATCGGTAAAGTAAAACTCCTCAAAGGTCTTGAAAAGAAAGAAGCTTATGCCACACGGGCACTTAATGCCTTATA
>JAGCOI010000064.1 GCA_017645485.1 Alphaproteobacteria bacterium
AACCTCTCGGATTGCTTTCTTCCGTCAAAAAGCAAGATGTTAAGGAAGCACCCAAAGAGAAAGCAGAACCCGAACAACCGCTTGAAACGCCGCTTCAAAAAGCCATACGTTTGGCAGACGGCGGAGATGCCGAAAGCGCCTTAACCCTCGGATACATGTATTTATATGGTCAAGATGGTGTGCGATCCGACTATGCTAAAGCCTTTCATTATTATGAAATTGCCGCCAATCAAAATAATATTATAGCCTTAAATAACCTTGGCAGTCTTTATTTTAACGGTATCGGTGTTGATACGGATTATGAAAAGGCCGCTGCGTTGTTCCAAAAAGCGGCTGATCTCGGCAGTGATGACGCAGCCGTCAATTTAGCGTTTATCTATTTAAGCACACAAGATAAAAATTATTTTGAACCGGCTGTTTTACTTTTCGAACAAGCGGCCAAAGCCGGCAATAATACGGCTAAATTTATGTTAGGTTATGCCTATTACAAAGGTTTTTCCGTGCCGCAAGATTTTCATGTTGCCGTCGATCTTATCAAAGAAGCCGCAAAAGCCAATTTTGATGAAGCCGAATATGTGTTTGCAAGAATATACAGAAACGGCGAAGGTATTACACAAAACTACAGTAATGCCGTTAAATATTACAGAAAGGCTATTGCTCAAGGAAATGTTGAAGCGATGATGGAATTGGCTCAAATTTATCAAGAAGGTATAATTGCACCGAAAAACTTGATTCAGGCACATACATTATATAATATTGCCTCTGTTTACGGACAAGCCGGTGCTGCAGAAAACAGAAATGCAATCGGACCGAAATTAAAATTAGAAGAACTTTTGGAAGCACAAAATGCCGCCGAAAGATATCATGCTAACCCGTCCGAACTCACAACATATATACGTAAAACTTTTGGTTCAAATGTAAGGAAATATATTGATGAAAATCTTTCAAAACAGAAAAAACAACATTAAAACATTCAACGCATCTAAATCACATGCCGTACATAGAACCAAAAAGATATTAAAAAAAGTTATTGCTTGGTCAGGTTTATTCTTTTTTGCACTTGCTGCCTACATGATATACAGACAGCTTTCAAAATATGACATGCAAGATATCAGCAAAGCTTTATTAACTATTCCCGTTAAAAATTTAATATATGCCATGCTTGCATCTTTTTTGGGATATGTTGCTTTATCTTCCTACGATTTTTTGGCCTTAAAATATATCAAGAAGAAACTGCCCGCATGGAAGTGGATTTTTGCAGGTTTTATCGGATTTTCCGTCAGTAATAATGCCGGGCATGCCATTGTATCCGGCGGTGCCATACGATACAGACTTTACACACGCTGGCGTGTTAAAGGTGCCGATATTGTGAAAATGATTACATTTTCCGGATTTACATATCTGATTGCCTGTTTCTTTTTAATTATTATCGGCTATTTTATTACCCCAGACCATGCATTCGGTGATGGTGCTGCCTCTAAAATTACAACAGCCGTGATTGCCTTATTGTCGTTCGTCGGCTTATGGATTTACTTAACAGCCGCCGTTTATTATAAAAAGACAATTACAATTAAAGGTATTAAACTTAAAATGCCCAACATACAATTGGCATTAGAGCAGATTTTAATCGGAAGTATTGATATTTTAATGGCTTCACTTGTTTTGTATTTTACGCTGACGCATTTTATCGACATTTCATTTAATACATTTATCGGTGCTTTCATTATCGCTCAAATTCTCGGCATATACAGTCAGGTTCCCGGAGGGTTGGGTGTTTTTGAACTTGTCTTTGCAAATATTATTCCGGGTGCTGAAAATCAAGCCATGCTGTATGGATCATTGATCGCGTATCGCATTATTTATTATTTATTACCTCTTGTTTTATCAGGCGTGGCCTTACTCTCTTATGAAGGATATCTCGGATACAGACAAAGAGAAATCAAAAAACAGCGTAAATTGGATTTATTAAAACAAAAACTTTCCGAAAAAGCTCAGCTTGTTACAAGTAAAGCCAAAATTGTTTCAAAAAAAGCAAAAGAAATGCGCGATAAAGTACATTTGAAAAAAGAATCATAATACTTTTTATGTACCGTCTGTATTAATAGAAATTTTCTTCGTTTTTGATTGTAACTGCGGATCTTTTTTCTATTAAAACACCGTTTTGCAAAGAAACCTCCCTATCCATTTTAGCTGCCAATTCCATATTATGTGTGGCAATAAGTGCGGACAATCCTGTTTCCTTAACAATACTTAAAAGCTCTAAAAACACATTATCTGAAGTGTTCGGATCTAAATTTCCGGTCGGTTCATCTGCAAGCAAAAGCTTCGGTGTGTTGGCAAGTGCTCGTGCAATAGCAACACGTTGTTGTTCGCCTCCCGACAATTCTGCCGGTTTATGGTCGATGCGCTCTTTTAATCCTAAACGCTCTAACAACCAAATTGATTTTTCCATACAATCTTTTTTGTTTTTACCGGCTATCAATTGCGGCAACATCACATTTTCAACTGCGGAAAAATCAGTCAATAAATTATGATATTGATATACAAAGCCCAGGTAATCACAGCGCATTGATGTACGCAACTTATCTGATGCCGATGAGCAATCTGCCCCATCTAAAAAAATTTGTCCTTCGGAAGGTCGCTCCAACAAACCGGCTATTTGCAGTAAAGTCGATTTTCCAGACCCTGAAGGACCGACAAGTGCAACCACTTCTTGCGGATGAATTTCTAAATTTATTCCGCGCAAAACATTCAAAGGTTCATTACCCTGATAAAACGTTTTGATAATATTTTGAAGTTTAAGTGTTGGTTTATTCATATCTTAATGCCTCCACAGGATCATATTTAGCGGCACGATATGCCGGATAAACCGTTGCAAGAAAAGAAAGAGCAAGAGCAACAACAGCTACAATTGACACCTCACCCCAATCAATTTCAGCCGGCAATTTTGATAAAAAGTATATTTCAGCAGAAAATAAATCTCGACCGGATAATGTTTCCAAAAAATGACGAATACGCTCAATATTTAAACAGAATACAACGCCTAAAATCACACCGATAATTGTCCCGACAATTCCGATATAAGCACCATCCATCATAAAAATACGCATAATCATCGGCTTTGTGGCACCCATGGTACGCAAAACCGCAATATCACGACCTTTATCTTTCACAAGCATAATACGGCCGGTAATAATGTTAAAAGCAGCCACTAAAATAATTAACGTCAAAATCAGAAACATCACGTTTCTTTCAACATCTATGGCATTAAAGAATGCCGAATTACTTTGCTCAAAATCATAGACATAAGCATCT
>JAGCOI010000065.1 GCA_017645485.1 Alphaproteobacteria bacterium
CAGTCTATTCTATCCCCAAAAGTATTTTTAAAGAAAGGAAAATTCATGAGAAATTTAAATAAAGTCTTTTTTGGTCTCGGTTTGTCCGTATTTATTTTAGGCTCATCTGCCGTTTGTGCCCAAAATACCGACACGCAAAAACTCGGCAATCGTAACGGTTTGTTAGATCAAACACCTTCCATTAATCCGATTTTCATGGATAAACCGCAGGTGATATTATTTAAAATTCATGATATTAAACCCGTTTTAAATCTCGACGGCGAAGTTGAATCATGCAGTTTTACCGCCACTTTTTACAACAGAACGCCCGTAAACATTCGCCAGGCTAAAATCCAATTAGGTTGGACGGATAAAATTTCCGAACGCTATCCTATTGAGGGTGAGCTTCCCGCAAACACCGACGAAGCCGCAAACACCGACCAACAAGCTCAAGACGAACAATTACCGAGTGCACAGTTATCATCGGCTTTGCATGAAAGCCTCGGCACCTTTCAAACCTCACTCAACATTCCTTCTTTAGCTTCGTTAAAGCAAGTCAGTGTTCAAGGCGAAGTTAAAACGGATAAATGTTTTGCCTTATTTGACAACATTAAATTTAACGTCCCCGTATGCAACATATTGGGGCAGGATACGGCTGTTGAAACGCGCCGCGGACGTTTAGACGCCGATAAAGATCAATTAAATTGCGCATCATTGTTTGCTTATGTCAATTCAAAACACCCTGAATATTACAGTGAATTCAAGAAAATTTCCTACGAAGAACAGGTTCAACAAGAAAAAACTCAGGAAGAAAACGAGAAAGAAGCGATAGACACCATCGGCAAAACGATTGAAAAATCCTTCAGACAAACAAACAACATTCTTGAAGCCATTAAATAGAGTGATTTTATGCGGATTTTACGGCGGCACAACATAAAAACGAGTTCCCGACTTTTTGCAAAGTTGAGTGTTTGTCTTTGTTGTTTGCCGCTTGCCGTATTTGCACAAACACTTTCTTTTGATGCCGAAGAAGACACACTTTCAAATGTTCCTGCCGTCCAAACAAGACAACAGGTTCAATCGGGGCAACAAAAGGTCGTTTTTAAGAAAGCACAATCGCCAAGTGAGAACAGCCAACAAAATCAGGGGGCTTATTTTAAGGCTCCGCAAAAAAATGTTAACACACCGGATTCTCAAAACGTTCAAATCAAACCCGTTTCAAACGGTTATTCAGAGCAAACGGCAAACAAAGGCGCCATTAAAATTTATATGCGTCAATTTAAGGTATCGCAAAGCTTATCTGGGTTTGTTACCTGTTCTATGAAACTCTATGTGCAATCAACATTGCCCAATCTTGTTTCAAACCTCAGTTTTCGTCTTAAATGGCCGACTTTGGAAACGCCCGTCAGCTTTGATGATATTCCGGCAAACGCAACGGTTAATCACGGGCACTCGTTTGTCGGCAATGTCTGTTATTCCTTAGATGCCGTACCGAACATTATTGTCAACAGATGTCGCGTTAAAAACATGTCGCAGCAAGAATGTGCCAACGCGATAGAATGGATTAAATAAATCAAATTACCTTAACCGTTAAATTTAGCTTATAACGTGCGTAGATACGAAGAAAACTCTTTTGCGCCGTGTACAACAATACATACATGAACACAAAGCTTTCATCTTAGCCGCATCAATAAAAGCTTAGAATGCGGCAAATACGACGTAAGCCCTTGTGCGAAGTGTACAACAAAGGGTACATAAAATACAACGCCTTCATTTAGCCGCATAAATAAAAGCTTAGAATGCGGCAAATACGACGTAAGCCCTTGGTCAAGTGTACAACAATAGGTACATGAACACAACGCCTTCATTTAGCCGCATAAATAAAAGCTTAGAATGCGGCAAATACGACGTAAGCCCTTGGTCAAGTGTACAATAAATTTTTTCATAAAATAAAAGCTTATAACGTGCGTAGATACGAAGAAAGCTCTTTTGCGCCGTGTACAACAATAGGTACATAAGCAAAAGAGCTTTCAAGCAGATACCCGTTATAAGCTTTTATTTTATTTTTTCAACTTGAGAAAATTCCAACTCCACCGGCGTATAACGACCGAAAATGGAAACGGAAACTTTTAACCTGTTCTTTTCGATGTCTACTTCTTCGACAACACCGATGAAAGAGGCAAACGGACCATCGATAACACGCACATTTTCGCCAACTTCAAAACTCGCAACAACTGCAGGACGCTCAACACCTTCGGTAATTTGTTTAATGATTTGCTCAGCTTCTTTGTCGCTGATCGGTTGCGGTTTCATGCGCAAGCCGTCACGCGTACCCAAAAATCCGCTCACACGCGGCGTATTCTTAACAACGTGCCAAACAGCGTCAGACATTTCCATTTTAACCAAAATATATCCGGGAAAGAACTTACGTTCGGTGCTTACTTTTTTACCTTTTTTAATTTCAACGACTTCTTCGGTCGGCACCATAACGTCTAGAATTTTATCTTCCAAATTTTTTGAAATTGCTTGTTCTTTAAGAGATTCGGCAACTTTCTTTTCCGAACCCGAATAAACATTTACAACATACCAACGCGCGGCCATAATTACACCCCTACTCTCAAAATAAGTTTGACAGCCCAAGCCAAAACCACATCAACAAAAAAGAAAAACGCGGCGGCTAAAGCCACAATAATAAGAACAACCGTTGTGACCTGCATCACTTCTTTTCTTGTCGGCCAAGTTACCTTTTTCACTTCTTGGCGCACTTGTCTTAAAAACTGTATCGGACTGACTTTCACGCTTATTATCCTTAAATTAAAATTAAAACCCAACCGCGCAAAACTTTATTCGAAAAAACAAATTTCGAATTCTCGCGATTATCTGGCATATAATAACCTTTTTGCCCCAATGTCAACTACTTATTTCACATATTACAAACTTTTTCAGGCTTTTAAATTATCTTGACAAAGTCGTAAATTTTTTTATTATATACTCAGAAGCATATTATTGTTTCATATCAACTATTGTTAAATCTTAAATTTTTATAATTATGGGAAACAAGCATATTAACGGTGATGATCCCTACCGTATGACAGCTTCTGATGCTCGAAAAGAGATCGATAACTGGGTGGACCATGGCGGACAGGTACGAATTGACGGACCTCATCAGGGAAACCCTGAGCCTCATGTTCATGTGTATCTTGACAACAAGCCCAGTGAGGATATGCTGATTCAGCTTGAGCCCGATCCTGAGCCCGAACCGG
>JAGCOI010000066.1 GCA_017645485.1 Alphaproteobacteria bacterium
GCTTTGGGTTTGATAATGACGGATTTATCACATATACCGACTTCGCACAAACGTCCGATATCATGCAAAATAGCCGTAATACATACGTCTTGACGTATGGTTTTGAAATCAAGCGGTAAACTGTTGATGATTTCGGAATTTTGCATGTTTTTTATGAGCCGTTTGGTGCATTTTTCAACCAAATTCGGGTGATATACGGTTTTTTTATAAATCCACGTTTTTATTTGCATATATCTTGTACGTTTAGTCGGGTTTTGTTCGTTTTTAATGAGCTTGTCTAACATCGGATAGAGCAAATGTCCGAGTCGTTTAACAAGTATCTTTGCAGATAAAACGGTATTTATATGCATTGTAGGCACATGAAAAAATGTAAATTCGTATTGTAATGTTAGTTCCGGATTTTGTACTTTAATATGATGAGTTTTAATCGGTGAAAACAGGGCATTAAAAACAGACATATCATCCTCCAATCAATTTACGGTGGCATCCATGGGGTTAAATTTTAAAAGCAACGTATTCCACATTTTGTATTTATCCGCGTATTTTTCGGGGAATATTTTATAAATGTTGATGTTGTTGTGGTTTTGGCATGAAATAACGGCGCGTCGCGCACTTTCGGCAATGGCTCTGAAATGCGGATCGCTGTTATAGCGGGATTTATCAACGATTTGAACATCACGAACGGTGCCGTCCGTTGTTAAAGAGGCACGGATTTCAATAATCATGCCTTCAATACCGCGGGCGCCGGGATCTAAATTCCAGCATTCGCGCAAACGTGCTGCAATGGCATCCGTTTCGGTGATGGTTAAATCGGAAAAATAAGAGCCGTTTGTGCCGCCTTCAACCCCCATGTTTGCGACCTCTGTGCCGGTTTTGATAACGGCAGGCGAACTTTCTTCGCCGATTTCTTTTTCCATCGCACTGACACTGTCCATCAGGCTTTTTAAGGGGTTGGTAACGGTTTTTATTTCTTGTTTTGTATCAGGTGTTTTTGGTGCCGGTTTTGCTTGACCTTTAGGCTCAGGTTTGGGCTCGGGCTTCGGTTTGGGTTTAGGCGTTGGTTTCGGTGCCGGTTTTTTTACAGGCGCCGGAACGGGCTTGGGCTCGGGTTTCGGGGTGGGCTTTTTTGCAGGGTTTGTATCGGCAAAATCACCTTTTTGTGCGGGTTTTTCAACTTCGCTTTTCGGTTCGGGTTTTTTGGCCGGTACTTCTTTTGTATATTTCGGAGGTGTTTTTTCTTTAACTACAGCCTTTTTTTCTTCATCGCCGAAAACGGCTTTCGGGGGCAGATTGGTCATTTCTGCCAGTTTAACATCTTTAAGATCGACAATAATAGGAGCTTGGCCGATGGTCATTTTCGGTTTAAACAGATTAGGCATATCTATCACGAAAATGATAAATACCGCAATATGCAATGCCACAGATCTGTATAAATACCTTTTCATTTAACTCCTTTATTTTTTAATATTCAAAGGCCTCGGTTCCGTTTTTAAGCCGACTTTTTCAAAGCCTGCCTCTTTTAAGAGCGCCATTAAGTTAATAACGCGTCCGTAAGCTGATTCGGTATCGCCCGAAATGGTGATGGTTGCTTCATTGTTTTCGCCTTTAATGGCTTTGACTTTGGCAACAATCTTATCGGCAGGAACTTCGGTTTTGCCGATGTAATAATAACCCTCTTTATCAACACTGATGTTGATGGATGTTTCTTTGCCTTCAAACGCTTTGCCGCCGACTTTCGGTAAATTAAGAGCAATGCCTGAAGTCATTAAAGGTGCCGCGACCATAAATACAACCAAAAGCACCATCATGATATCCATTAAATTCGTGATGTTAATGTTGGCGTTGCGTCTGGACGGGCGGCGGGACGAATAGCGAAAGGAATTTTGCATTTTTATTCTCCGGCAATTTCGGCTTTGATGGCCGTGTCGTCAATTTCACGCGATAAAATCGATGAAAATTCCGCAATGAAGTTTTCAAGTCTTTTGGCGTAGCGGTCATTACTTGAGGAAATAGAGTTATATGCAAGAACGGCCGGAATGGCGGCAATTAAACCGAATGCCGTGGTAAATAATGCCTCGGCAATACCGGGCGCCATGGCAGACAGGGAATTGCTTTGTGTAACGGCAATGGCGTTAAAACTGTTAATAATGCCCCATACGGTGCCGAACAAACCGACGAGCGGTGCCACCGAACCGGTGGAAGCAAGAAAGCCGAGACGTTTATCCAAGTCATCCAGTTCTTTATCCATGGCAACGGTCATGGCTTTTTCTATGCGTTGTTGAAGTGATACGCCGCGAAGGCCTCTGTCTGTTTTGGACTTCATGATATTGGTGCGGCGCCACTCTTTCATGGCGGCAACAAACATGGCTGACATCGGATCACGCGGGGAACCGCCGATGGCATCATAGAGTCTGTCGAGTGAACCGCCTGACCAGAAAGCTTCTTCAAACTTTTTTGTGGTGCGTTTTACTCTGCGGATAGCCGCATACTTTTCGAAAATGATGGCCCACGACCAAACAGATGCGGCAATAAGACCGATCATAACGATTTTGGTAACGGAATCTGAAGCCCAAACCATATCCCAAAGGGAAGGATTTGAAGCAGCGGCGGCGGCATCTGATAAAACTTGTGTTTCCATGTTTTGGTTTCCTTGCAAAAAAAATTAAACGAGATTACTCAATATGCGCTTTTTAACATAAAATGTTAAAGATTAGATTAATTTAAGGCATAAAAAAAGGGTTGTTTGACACAACCCTGAAACTGTTTTTTTTAAATTTTTATTCTGTCGGCGTTTGCTGTTCTTCTTCGGAATCGTTGTTAATTAAAACTTCTTGCAGACCGGACGTATCGGAAAGGCCCCAATCCATTGTGCCGAGGGTAATGGAAACCTGTTTAGGTAAATCTTCAAATACAACTTCAAAGGTTTGACCTTGGTCTTCCGAGATGATATATACATCACCTTTATAAACATTACGAACAACCGGCTCAGCCTTGTCTTGAACCATTTCATCAGGAAAAACGCGAAGAGCAACGGCTTTTCTCATGGCATCCGCATTTCTTTCGGTACCGAAAATGGCATACGGATATGGACCGCTGGAGGAATTAATAAAAGCTGTGCGCATATTGTTGACGATTTGAGCCATTTGATCAACGGTTTTGTTCATTTTATATTTTGCCATGGCCTTTTGATAACCGGCAAGCCCTAAAACGGATAATACACCGACAATGGCTAAAACACCGAGCATTTCAATCATAGAACGACCATGTTGATTGTTTTTCATAATCCTCC
Organism: Alphaproteobacteria bacterium; assembly: GCA_017645485.1. GTDB lineage: Bacteria > Pseudomonadota > Alphaproteobacteria > RF32 > CAG-239 > UBA1254. The sequence continues at coordinate 3,290 of JAGCOI010000066.1, forward strand.
TCCTCTGTATACATATCCAATATATCAAGAATGCAATAAAAGTGCAAAATTGTCAATATGTCTTTTGACATAAAGTGTTCAATATTGTTTGTTTACAAGGTTTTGCAAATAATTTTGAGTTTGTGAAAATAGTTATTGACATTTTAAAAAAACTCTTTTATACAAGCCGTATTGTTTATGCCGACATAGCTCAGTTGGTAGAGCAACTGATTTGTAATCAGTGGGTCGGGAGTTCAAGTCTCTCTGTCGGCACCAATACAAAAAGCCACCCTTTCAAGGGTGGTTTTTTAATAGGTACATATAAAAAGTTGAACTCACGACCCACTTGGGTCGGGGCGAGGATAAAAAATTGCTCTTGAACGAGCGATTTTTTACCGCAGCGGTAGCTTGTGTTATATTTGCAAGAAGCGAGTCTCTGAAGACAGATGCCGAAATAAATTCGGCATGACATTTTTTATGCCAATCAAAGAAGCACCGCAAGGGAGGTTTTTTGTTTTAATGGGTCAGAGAGGGAGATTACTTCGCTTTGCTTCGTTCACGGCGCTCATCGGCTATGCCGACCGCGATACCCCCGTATCGCTTTCGCTTGTAGTCGAACTCCCTTTTTCCGGTCGTTCTCATCCCCCACCATCCACGTTTAAAACAAAAAAACACTCCGCAAGGGAGGTTTTTTGTTTTAATGGCGGAGAGAGGGAGATTCGAACTCCCGGTACCCGTAATGAGTACAATTGATTTCGAGTCAACCGCATTCGACCACTCTGCCATCTCTCCGTTTGGTTTTTCTTTCATAAAATAAAAAAAGATATTTTGCAAGAGTTTATTTATTGTTTAAATGCAAAATCTTTTCATCGGTCTTGTCCAAAAGATTTTCAATAAGGCGTACACTGTTTGTGTCTTTGAGTTTTTCAAAAACATCTAAAGCATTTAAATAATGGTTTGAAGCTTTTTGAAGATATGAGACATTGTCGGTGTCTTTGCCGAAATAATAATAAGTATCTCCGATGTTTTTTTCGGTATATGCCCAAAGCTCGGGATATGTATCCGAAGTGTAAGCACGTTGTCTGTTTTTGTAGTTTTGAACGGCAATTTCAATGATTTCTTTGTTGTGTGAAAGCATGCCCAAAGAGGTGAGCCAATAGCCTAAATCGCCTTGAATATCCGCCCAAAGATGCGGAAAGCTTTGGAAGGTAAATATTTTTTCGGCTTCACGCAAATAAGAAACAGCATCACGCAAGAACTGACGTTCGTCAGAAAGCTTAAAAATCGAAAAATGCAGTTTTGCCAGAACCAGACTTAAACGGCCGTAATCGTACGGAAAAACATATCGATTGAAATTTTTCAGCGCTTTTTTATAGCTGTTTATGGCACGCTGTATTAAAAGTTCGGCATCAGCCTTTTTTGAATTGGCTCCGCATTGATACGTTTGCCCGAGCAGACAGAATAAACCGCCGTTTAAAAGAGCGTTGTTGCCATCCGTTTTGTAAGCCGTGTGTACCAGATTTAAGATGAGTTTGACATCTTGTTTTTCAAGGTATGGTGCTTTTGAGGCCAAAAAATTAAACGCAAGAAAAAACAAAATATTCGGAATGTATGGTTTGTCAATATCTTCAGGCTTTTTGTTTTTGCTTAGAATTTTAACAAACCGCGCATGCAGTTTGTTATATTTCGAATCGTGCTTTGAACAAAGAGCAAGACACGTGGCGACAAGCAGATTAAAAACGGCATTCGGCAGAACGGCATTTTGAAAATATGAAATCGGTAAGCATATTTTATAAAGCGTTGAAAAAAAAGGCGGCGTTGAAATAAGGTACATATCGGGGGTTAAAAAATTAATCACCAGATTGTTGTGATGAC
>JAGCOI010000067.1 GCA_017645485.1 Alphaproteobacteria bacterium
GATCTGCGATTCCAAGACCGCTCTAATTAAACCACTCTGCCACCTTTCCATATTTGAACGTTATGTCTCATAATAATTTCATATGTCAAAACCGTCATGACTGCGTCATCCTCAACGGTTTGCGGCTTCGCCGATCTGCGATTCCAAGACCGCTCTAATTAAACCACTCTGCCACCTTTCCATATTTTAATATATTTCACAATAGTTTTATATGTCAAAACCGTCTTGACTGCGTCATCCTCGACGGTTTGCGGCTTCGCCAATCTTCGCGGCGCTCGATTCCAAGACCGCTGCATTAAACCACTCTGCCACCTTTCCATATTTTAATATGCTTCACAATAGTTGCATATATCAAAGCAGTTTTAAGTCGTATAACTTAAAAAAATGCCAGCGTCAAGACTTTTTTCATTTCTTTATCGTGATTTTCTTTTTGTGAATAAAGCTTGCAAAAAACATTGCCATTATGCCAGTTTTACAATAACCTTGAACAAAATTAAGTTTTACGGAGAAAATTCATGCAACAAAAAACCGTTTATGTCGGAAATGTGCCGTTTTCAAACAATTTACCTTTTGCACTCATTTGCGGTCCGTGCCAAATTGAAAGCCGCGACCATGCCGTTATGATTGCGGGCGCGATGCGTGAACTCACAAAAAAACTTGATATTCCATATGTTTTTAAGGCCTCTTTTGATAAAGCCAATCGCACTTCCATCAATGGCGCACGCGGTGTCGGGCTTGAAGAAGGTATTAAAACCTTCGATACCATCAAACAGCTTTATCCCGATTTGCCGATTGTTACCGACATACACGAAACATGGCAATGCGAAATCATTGCCCCGCATGTTGATATGCTTCAAATTCCGGCTTTTTTATGTCGTCAAACCGATTTGGTTATCAGTGCCGCCAAAACAGGCAAGGTTGTTAACATCAAAAAAGGTCAATTCTTGGCGCCGTGGGATGTTAAAAATCTCGCTCAAAAATCCATAGACTCGGGAAACGATAATGTTTTGATTACCGAACGCGGTACTAGTTTCGGATATAATACGCTCGTTGTCGATATGCGTTCTTTTCCGCAAATAGCCGCACAAACCGGATGCCCCGTTATCATGGATGCCACGCATTCGGTTCAACAACCGGGCGGCAATGGCACATCCACGGGCGGACAGCGTGAATTTGCCCCCGTATTGGCGCGCGCCGCCGTTGCTGTCGGTGTTGCCGGCGTCTTTATCGAAACACACGAAAACCCTGACAAAGCCTTATCCGACGGGCCGAACACCATCGCCCTTGCTGATATGGAAGGCGTCCTGACAGAGCTCAAAGCTTACGATAAAATCACAAAAAAAATAAAATAATTTACTTTTTATCTTCGTCAACTTTCAAAAAAACGGCTTCAATTGTTCGTTCATACGGCAGTTTTAAGTTTAATTTTTGTGTTGTTATCAACTCACCGTCTATAAGCCACCCTTCAAATTTATATCCGTCAAAGGTTTGAACATCCAACGTAATATCATAATCGGAATAATATCTTCCCCGATATGGTTCATCTGCCTTTAGTTTCAACGTATTGAACAAAACAATGCCCCCTTTGATTTTACTTGGTTTTTTCTCAACAACGGTCAAATCGCCCGACAGTTTAAAATATTCTTTTATCTCCGGCATCAGCTTATCAAATCTCGTATCATAGAATTCTTGAATCTTCTCTATCCAATCCGACAAATCCTTTGCACTGAAATCTTCCGGCATTAAAAAATATTCATCTCTGAATCTTCTGTAATGTTCAACAAACGAATCGCCGAATTCCGTCTTAAATTTATCCAATAATTCATTTATTTTTTTCGGATTAAAATTATAATTTCCGATATCCTCAAGCGATATAATAAATTGCTTTTGAAATTCCGGCAACGTCCAAAATTCACTCAAATTTTTCACAAGCGAACACTGCGGATGCTTTTCAAATATCTGAAGTTTTTGCCCGAAATCAAAACGATCCACATCATACAAAAGCCAATGCCATTTATTTGTCTCAGGCGTTTCACTGCTCCGCCACCTTGCTAAATTCCATGTATATATATTGCACGTATCGGCATTTGACACATAAGTATTAACGACAACAAAATCTATTAAACTCGCCGTATCAATTTCTTTGCTCAGTTCTTCATATGATTTTGTGTTAAAAAAATACAAATCTGCCGAACCGTAATATCTTTCATTGACCGCCAGATCAACTTTATCTTTATCTTTTAATCCGGCATTTTTAACAATAAAGTCCGTCGTTACC
>JAGCOI010000008.1 GCA_017645485.1 Alphaproteobacteria bacterium
CTTGCGTTTTTAATGGCTTATTTTTTCGGTTATACCGGTTTGTTTTATGCCGCACTTATTGTTTTCATCATCGGTGTTATTGCCATATATTATGCTACACTCGGCGAACAACAAAAAGATCCGGGCAAAATCGTTATTGATGAAACGGCCGGTCAACTGACAACTTTTTTACTTGTTGTTCCCGACTTATACCACACCTTTAATTTAAAAGCAGGCATCATATATTTGTTGGGCTTTTTACTGTTTCGTTTTTTTGATATTTGTAAAATGGGACCTGTCAAATGGGCGGATACAAAACTTAAAAATGCTTTCGGTGTTATGCTTGATGATGTTTTTGCCGGTATTTTTGCCGCTTTGATATTAATGCTGATTGCAAACCATTTATAATTCAAAGGAGATAATATATGCAAAAAATTTTAACTTATATCAAACAGGCCAAAGGCATAGGTGCGCTGTTTATTTTCGCTCTTGCAGCATTTGTAGCTTTTTATTCGGCTTTAGGTGCATACCGGATATTGCCGCGCATTGTACCTCATGTTCAAAATTTTGCCGACACGTTTTTACCGCTTAAAATCGAAAACGGCGCCATCGTTGTTCCTCAAAATACCGTTATTGAAAAAACATATCACATTAGCGGTGATCCGATTGTTGTTAAACTTGATACAACGCAAGATTTACTCGATTCCAAGCAATCACAACCGGGCATTTATTTAACGCGTTCTTACTTATATTCCGTTAACGATCAAAGAGTTCAACGTCAAAATTTACCGACACAGCTCAACATTGAAAAACAGGATTATACACCGCTATTAAATAAAATTTGCAAACATATTATCTGGCTTATCGTGCTCATCGGGCCGTTTTTTAATTTTATTTGCTTCATGCTTGCCGTGCTTTTTTATGCATGGTTTACATCTTTGGCCTGCGCCCTCAACAAAACGCTTATACCGTTTAAGGTTAAAATGCGTTTGAATACATGTTTGTTTATTACGGTTTATGTCTTTTCAATGTTTTGTTCGTTGCTCGGCATAAATCTTTCAATGTTTTCATTCTTTTTAATTATGATGGCATTGCAGATTATATATGTGAAAAAAGTTGCCGCTTAACTTATCTGGCAACCGCACAGCAATAAAAAAAGCGCCGGAATAATTTTCCCTGGCGCTTTTTTTAGAAACTTAAATAATCAGAATTATTTAACAGCGTCTCTCAAAGCTTTACCTGCTTTAAATTTAGGAGCTTTAGAAGCAGGAATCTTGATTTCTTTACCTGTTGCAGGGTTGCGGCCTTTACGAGCAGCACGTTTTGCAACTGAATATGAACCGAAACCAATGATTTGGACTGATTCGCCTTTTTTCAAAGCTTTTGTGATAACAGCGATACCGGCTGCTAAAACTTTAGAAACTTCAGCTTTGGTAACACCGGCTGATTTTGCAACATTTGCAACGAATTCTGTTTTATTCATGTTAATTTCCTTTCTGTAAGTTAATAAGGGTTATAATAACCTCTCAAGAAAATGCTAGCTTTTTTAGATTAAATGTCAAACAAATATTTCAAAGTTATGCAATTTTTTTTCATTTTAGCCCGTATTTTAAGCTTTTTTTTACTTTTGGAAGCTGTTTTTGCCGTTTTTTCAAGCTTTTAACAACATAAACAATTGCAAACTTTAAAAGAATCGGTCGATTCGCTCAATCCTCTTTCTTCGATTCGAAATAAGCAAACGGCGTCCCTTAAAAAGGAACGCCGTTGTTTTTTCTTCACAGGCTCACAACTCAACGATTGGTGTAATCGTTCTGTGATTCGGGGTGAGCGGAATCTGTATTCCGACCTGACCGATAAATCTGAACGATGTCCACACATCATTAAGCTTGAAGCCGGGCTCGGTCGTGATACCGCCTCTGACTAAAACCGCTGTGGCAAGGTTTCTAAAAGGACAATATCGAAGCTCAGTCATAATCTGACCGATAGCAGCGAAATTGTTTGTACCCATTTCATAGGGATACTTTTCATCTCCCTTTATAACCCACACACCTTCAGGGCTTTCATCATGCCTTGTATAAATACCGCCAATTCCGAACAAAATGTTTAATGAAAACCTGTAATAGGTCCACTTGTCAAAACCGGGGAATCTATCCTTTAAATAGACCATGCCCTCATAGGACAGGTACTTGCCTGATGAAAGGCAATCAGGGGTATATTCACGGTTACCGATTGAAAAATCGGCCTCAACAGAAATCGGGCAACGGTAATCCCGTACCCTTCTTCCATCGGGTAATGTTTTCTCACCCTTATGGTAAAGAGGAATACCCTCATTTGCCACCGAGATTGAAAACAGCCAATGATGTCCGCCGTCTATATGACGGAAACCGGCATTGGTACCGATGAACCAACCATTTCTCTCAAAGGCGCCGATTTCACCCGTTGCCGTTTGAAAAGCGATGGTCTGTCCCTTGTTGCCGTCCTCAATCTTAACTTTGATTGAATCTTTCAGCTCATCGCTGAAGTCATCAGTTGTGAACTCCTGTGCATTTATTGTTGCCATAGCCATTAAAGCCACAACAACTAAAAGATTTTTCTTCATAATTATAGTATTTTTAGTTTTACATAATCCTTATTTGACGATTTGAGTGTATCATAATTTTAACAAAAAAACAAGTACAAAATATGCACAAAAACATTTTTTTGTATATTTTTTGTATATTTTTATCAAAAACCCCTGATATTAAAGGCTTTTAAA
>JAGCOI010000068.1 GCA_017645485.1 Alphaproteobacteria bacterium
ACAAAGTCAACCGCAGACCTGATTTTGAAAAAAATAAATTTGATATTATGGAAAAAGCCCTGCGCGCTAAATTTTTACAAAATCCCAAAGCGGCCGAAATGCTCAAAGCAACATCAAACGCTCTCTTAATAAAATCTTGTAGTGTGTGCTATAAATGCGGTTTCGGCGAAGGCTCCGGTGAAAATCGCTTCGGCAAAATGCTGATGAAAATCAGAGATGAAATACAATAAAAAGTTATTCTTTGGATTCGTTATTATTCAAATGCACATCAGATTTTGAAACAGCAACAATCAAATCAAACAATTGCTTGGCAACCTTTCGATTGTTGATTTTATAATATGCCGAAACAAGCTCTAACGTTTCTTTTCTCTTCATCGGATCAAAATCCATATTCTGTCCGTCTTCTTCAAAATATTGAACATTATTATCGTTTTCTTTACCGAGCATCATCGGGCTTTGCGTTTTAACCGAAGCATCCATTTCGGCAAAGAAAAAATCCATCGAAACACCCAAAACGCGACTGATATCCCACAAACGGCTTGCACCTACTCTGTTCAAGCCTTTCTCATATTTTTGCACTTGCTGAAAAGTTAAACCCAATCTGTCGGCCATTTGCTGTTGACTTAATTTCAAAACTTTGCGACGCCATTTAATACGATTTCCCACATGCACATCAACCGGATTCGGCTGACCGGCGGCAAGCCTGCCGCGTGGGGATTTTTCTTTTTCATGTTCCATAGTTCAAGTCCTTAATTTTATTTATATCTGTATACTACACATTTATCGGTATTGTCAACAAGCTTATGGTTTTATCAATTGTTTTTTTAAAAAAACACACCATAAAGTATATAAACCGTTGTTTATTTTTTTGACCGTTTTTTATTGAACAAAAGCCCTGCGATTATTAGAATCATCAATATTTGAAAATTTAAACCGCCGAAAAGCGCATATATTGTTTGCTTTGTTAAATTTTTCGGTAAATAAATATCTTTTATACCAATCTCATTAAGCCCTATTTGCCCTAATATCTGCCCCTTCGGGCCGATAACCGCACTGATACCGTTATTGGCGCTTCTGATAATCGTTATACCCTCTTCAATGGCGCGCAACCTTGCCGCAACAAGATGTTGATATGGTCCGAAACTTTGCCCGTACCACCCGTCATTACTGACCAAAACCAAAAAATTCGGCTTATTTTTTCTATTAACCGCTTCATCCGGAAATATAATTTCATAACATATCAACGCGCCGAAATCAGGCAATCCTTTTACTTTTAAGATTTTATATTTTTCACCTGTCGAAAAATCGGCAATCTGGTTGGCAATCGGTCTGAATTGTTTGGGTAAATATTTTCGAAACGGTATATATTCTCCGAAGGGCACCAAATGATTTTTATCATAAAAAGCTTGTTCAATACCGTTATTGTCCATAACCGACAGTGAATTATAAAGCGCTTGATTTATCTTATCATGTCTTAATATACCCGTTATTAAATAGCCGTTTTGCGGCACAGCTTGCGTAATAAGCCGCTGATAATAAATCGAGTTTTGCAAATCAAATGCAACAGCCGTTTCGCCCCACACAACCATTGAAACATCTTCTAAGCCCTTTTGCCTGCTCATATCAATATATGTTTTCAAATTGTTTTCGATTGTATTTTCGTCCCATTTTAAGTTTTGCGGTATAGACGGTTGCACAAGACGAACTTTTAAGCCTGACACACCATCATCTTGCAGTCTTAACCGCCACATACCGAATATGAACACAGGCACTGAAATCAAAAACAAAACAAACACCGCAAGTTTATATTCTTTTTTCACAAAAGCATAACAGGCGCCGCTCACCATTAAAAGCAAAAAAGATAAACCGTATGTGCCGATAACGGATGCCGTTTGCAACAAAACATCACTGAAAGCAAACATACTGCCGAGCATATTCCATGGAAATCCCGTTAAAAGAAAGCTCCTGACATATTCCATTAAAACACAAACACTCGCAAACCCTAATATTTTTTCAAAAACACGCCTGTTTTTTAAATAGTGCCAAAAAACAAACGGGGGTACAAAAAATAATCCGAAAAAAACTCCGGGTGCCAACAAAGCCACACCATAAAGCCACCCGAAAGTCTTTACATCAACCAATAAGGCGTTTGATATCCAATAAAACCCCGCACAAAAAAAGCCGAAACCGAATAAATAGCCGGCAAGTCCGGCTTTGAAATATGTTTTCAAATCATCACATATCAGCAAAGCTAAAACAAGTGCAAAAATAAATACCGGCAAAGCATAAGTCGGTGCAAAACCCAAAGCACCGGATATACCGGCCAAAACAAGTGCTTTTTTTTGATGTTTCATACACAGCGAATAAAACATGACTTATTCCGCATAAGGATTTTCAAATCCGAGTTTTTGTAAAATTTCAATTTCCCTTTGCTCCATTTTTACCCTGTCCTCTTCTTCAATGTGGTCATAACCTAAAATGTGCAACAAACCGTGCACCAACAAATGGCAAAAATGTTCTTCAAAAGAAACATTAAGATTTTCCGATTCCAAAACCATTGTTTCAAAAGCCAAAATAATATCACCGAGTTCAATCGCATCTTCTTGTTCTAAGGTTGTTTTGAAAAAATCATCATCGGCATTTGCAAAGGAAAGAACGTTTGTCGGCTTATCCATACCGCGAAATCTTAAATTAAGTTCATGCACTTTGGCATCATTGCTTAAAGCAACGTTTACTTCAAAATCTTTCGGCTCTGATAAAAACCACACTTCTTTTTGAACAACTTCGAGCACCGCGTTTTGACAAGCTTTTGCTTTTTGCCTTAAACGTGCAATCGCTTTTGACCAGCGCTTGTCCTCAATATCAATATAAAGATTAAATTTATTCATCTTCTTTATCTTGCAACCTTTTGCTTTTTTCTTCGTATGCCTGAACAATTTTTGAAACCAATCCGTGCCGTACCACATCTGAAGATGTAAATGTAACCGACGCAATGCTTTCAACTTTTTTAAGCGTTTCCAAGGCATCACGCAACCCCGAAACAACCCCGCGCGGCAAATCAACCTGACTTAAGTCGCCGTTAACCACCATACGCGAATTTTCACCCAAACGCGTTAAAAACATTTTCATTTGCATCGGCGTTGTGTTTTGTGCTTCATCTAAAATAATAAAAGCATTCGAAAGTGTTCGTCCGCGCATAAACGCAAGAGGCGCAATTTCTATTTCACCGATTGAAAGTTTTTTATCAACCGTTTCGGCCGGCAACATCTCATAAAGCGCATCATAAAGAGGTCTTAAATACGGATCAACTTTTTCTTTCAAATCCCCCGGCAAAAAGCCCAGATTTTCACCGGCTTCAACTGCCGGACGCGACAATATAATTTTATCAACCGCACCTTCAAGCATCATCGACACGGCAAGTGCAACGGCCAAATATGTTTTACCCGTACCGGCAGGGCCCAAACCGAACACCAATTCGTTTTTCATCATTGCGTCAATATATTTGGCTTGCATTGCAGACCGCGGATAAATATAGCGTTTTTTTGTTTTTAAAACCATCTCATTTAAGCTTTGTAATTCCGAATGGCTGAAATTTCCGCCCCCGCATATCCTTAAGGCGGCTTTAACTTCTTCTTCGCCTATTTCAATATTTTTGCTTGCTTTATCATACAACAGCATAATGGCCGTTTTGGCGCATTCTATTTCACTTGCACCGCCTTTAATCGTTATCTGATTGCCGAAACTTAAAATTTCGATACCCAAACTTTTTTCAATAAGCTTTAAGTTGGCATCAGACACGCCGACTAATTTTTGAATAAGCTGATTGTTGTATAATTCAAAACTGATTTCAGACATTATAAAACGACCTTTCCTTCCAAAGAATTTGTTGTTGAACTTAAAATTTTAACTTTTCTGATTTGTCCTAAGACATCAATCTGGGCTTGTGCATGCACATTTTGCATATAAGGCGTGCGCCCGATAAGTTGCCCTTTGTGCCGACCTGTTTGTTCAAATAAAACCTCAAAAACCTTACCTTCACAAGAAAGATTAAAAGCTGTTTGCATTTCAAAAAGTCTTTTTTGCAAAATATCCAAACGCTCTTTTTTTACTTTTTCCGCAACCTGATTTTCCATTGTTGCGGCCGGTGTTCCCGGACGTTTGCTGTACTTAAAAGAAAATGCTTGTATATAGCCTATTTTTTCGACAAGTGTTAATGTTTGCTCAAAATCTTCATCTGTTTCTCCCGGAAATCCGACAATAAAATCAGATGACATTTCAAGTTTCGGATTAGCTTTTTTTAATTTTTGAACAATCTCTATGTAAGCCTCTCTTGTGTGTCTGCGATTCATCAGTTTTAATATTTTGTTTGAACCCGATTGAACCGGCAAATGCAAATAAGGCATCAAGATATCTATGTTTTTATGACACGCAATCAATTCGTCGGTCATATCCGCCGGATACGAAGTGGTGTAACGCAGTCTTTTAAGCCCGTCAATTTCAGCCATTTTATATAAAAGATATGCCAAATTGCGCTCTTTACCGTTTTCGTCTTCCCCATGGTATGAATTAACGTTTTGCCCCAAAAGATTAATTTCGAGCGTACCGGTTTCAACCAATCTTTTGGCCTCTTTTATCACATCTTCGACAGGCCTCGAATATTCAACACCGCGCGTATAAGGTACCACACAATATGTGCAAAAATTATTACACCCTTCCTGAACCGCCAAAAAAGAACATCCGCCGCAAGCCTCATTTTGCGGCAAAAAGTCAAATTTCGATTCAACAGGAAAACTGCTGTCAACAATGTGTTCTTTCTTTTTTTGTAAAATATCGTGTAACACTTCGGGCAATTTATGATACGTTAACGGCCCTAAAGCAAAATCAACATACGGTGCCCGTTTTAATATTTCCCCGTCTTCGGCCTGTACCACACAACCGGTCACACCGATAATCGTATCAAGTTTTTTTTCTTCACGCTCGTTTTTAATAATAAGCGCCCTGCCAAGGTCCGAAAAAAGTTTTTCGGCCGCTTTTTCTCTGATATGACACGTATTAAACAAAACAATATCCGCATCTTGTTGACAATCGGTTTTTTCGTAACCTTCGTTTTCAAGTAATTTGGCCATTCGATGCGAATCATACACATTCATCTGGCAACCGTATGTTTTTATAAAATATTTTTTAAGCATTTATTTTTCTTCTCTTTTTTTGTTTTATGCTAAGTCAAAAAACAATGCTTTTCAAATGTTTTTTTCATATTGTACGACAAATAAAACGGCAAAACACCGCCTTAAAAGCGGGGTTTTTGTTAATCCTCTGTTTTTTGAGGAATCAAGCTCACGTCTCTTGCACCGGAAATACCGAGTAATACGGTCAACAGGGCAATAAGTTGCGACCAATCGTTGCATGTCACTTTAATATACGGCGCAAGCGCACAGTTAATAAAAAAGCCTCCGAACAAAGCCCACCCGATAACGGGTATCCACTTTCTTTTCCAGCCTTTGTCGGACACGGCTTTCGGAATATCTCCGCTCTTGTTTTTTGTTAAGTAATCCCTTGCACCGGAAATACCGAGCAAAATACCGAGCGCAGTCAACATCGGCCCCCATTCAACCAAATCCTGATTTGTGAACGGAGCCACCAACAGGTTATTGATAAAACCTATGGCCAAGGTGTATCCTATTGCGGGAATCCACCGACGATTTGTTTTTGCGTTCATAATAGATTGATAATAAATTAAAAATATCCGTTGATTCTCTTTTATACTTTTTTCTTTTTTATGTCAATAATTTAATTTTAAATTCGTTTGACACTTTTTTTTAATGGTGTTAAAAAGCAAAAAAAGAGGTTCAAAGATGTCCAGAAAAAACGGTATAAAAATATATCAAAAAGAAGATTTTGAAGGTATGCGCAAAGCCGGCAAACTTGCCGCCGAGTGTTTGGATTTTATAACGCCTTATGTTGTTGACGGTGTTACAACGGCTGAACTCGATGATTTATGTCATCGTTTTATTGTCGAACATAATGCCATACCTGCATGTCTCGGATATCACGGTTATCCGAAAACCGTTTGTATTTCAACAAACCATGTTATATGCCACGGCATTCCCGATAAGGAACATCATCTTGTCAACGGCGATATAACCAATATCGACGTTACCGTTATCTTAAACGGTTGGTATGGTGATACAAGCCGCATGTATTACATCGGCGAGCCTAAAATTAAAGCCAAAAGATTGTGTGAAGTAACTTATGAGTGTTTAATGCGCGGTATAGATGTTGTTAAACCGGGTGCACATTTCGGCGATATCGGTGCCGTTATTGAAGAATATGCACATCATTACGGATATTCCGTCGTTGATATGTTTTGCGGACATGGTTTAGGCAGGGTTTTTCATGATGAACCTAATGTGATGCATTGCGGCATCAAAGGCACGGGGCCTGTTATTGAAGAAGGTATGTTTTTTACGATAGAACCGATGATCAACATCGGTAAAAAAGACGGTCTTATTTTATCAAACGGCTGGACGGCCGTTACGCGTGATAAAAGCTTGTCTGCACAATTTGAACATTCACTCGGCGTTACATCAAACGGCTGTGAAGTTTTTACTTATTCTCCGAAAGGATTGGATAAACCGCCTTATAAATAAATATCATTGCTTTAACTTATTTGGTTTTTTCTTGACTTGCTTTAATAAAGTGTTAAATTGGATATAATACATTTAATATAAGTATTTGTATTAAGGAGATTATGTTTATGAAAAATATTATTTCGGCATTTGCTTTTATTGTTACGATATGTACTTCTTTTACAGCCTTCTCGGCAGATTCTTTTACAGACAAAAGCAATCAATGGTGGCGCGAGGCAACCGCTGAATCAATTAACGATGTTATTAAAGCCGGTGCTGATATCAATGAAAAAAACAATGAAGGTTTAACACCCTTAATGCTTGCTTCAAAATATAACGAAAAATCCGAAGTTTTTGAACTTATGATTAAAAACGGTGCCGATCTTTTTGCCCAAACGGACAGCGGATTAACGGCATTAATGCTTGCCGCCGGTTCAAACGAAAATCCTGAAGTCGCAGATATCATGATTAAAAACGGTGCGGATATTGATGCCAAAACATTCGATTTAGTCACACCTTTAATGTATGCCGCCGCTTACAACGATAATCCTAAAATGATTTATACACTTATAAAATACGGTTCGGATATAAACACAAAAAACAATAAAGGCTTAACACCTCTTATGTATGCCGTCAGCATTAATAAAAACTTTGATGTTATTAAAGCACTTATAGACAGCGGTGCGGATGTTAACGCCAGAAACAACAGCGGTGCAACTATTTTAATGATTGCCGCTCAATATAATGAAAATCCGGATGTTGTTAACGAGCTTGTTAAATCCGGTATGGATATTCATGCAAGAAATGATGCCGGCGCTACGGTTTTAATGGTTGCCGCTCAACAAAATCCAAATCCTCAAATCATTGATGTTTTAATGAAATACGGTTCTGATTTGAACAAACGTGATAATGTCGGTGCCACACCGTTAATGTATGCCGCAAGTAACAATCAAAACCCGAAAATTATCGAAAAACTTATTGATTACGGTGATAAAATCAATACAAGAGATAACTACGGTGCCAATGCTTTAATGTATGCCGCAAGTAACAATCACAATCCTAAAATTATTGAAATGCTTATTAAAAAAGGTGCTCAAATCAACAAAAAAGATGACAGAGGTTTAACACCTTTGATGTATGCCGCTGCCACAAGTAAAACACCTGAAGTTATAGAAGCATTACTTAAAAACGGTGCAAATGTTAAAATAAAAGACTCACAAAAGAAAACAGCCCTTGATTATGCTAAAAATAATCGTTACTTATCGGGTACAGATGTGTATTGGCGTATCAATGACGGTTTATATGAATAAAAAAAATCCTCTTGGTCGCCTTGCCTACAAAAAAAACCTCCTTTATGGAGGCTTTTTTATTGGCGCGCCCGGCGGGATTACTCCGCTCTGCTTCGTTCACTGCGCTCATCGGCTTTGCCGACCGCGATACTCTTGTCTCGCTTTCGCTTGTAGTCAAACTCACTTTTGTGAGTTCAAATCCTCTTGGTCGCCTTGCCTACAAAAAAAACCTCCTTTATGGAGGCTTTTTTTATTGGCGCGCCCGGCGGGATTCGAACTCACAACCTTCTGATCCGTAGTCAGATGCTCTATCCAATTGAGCTACGGGCGCATCGGCAGATTTCTTATTAAACCAAAATATTTTAATTTGCAAGCATTTTTTTTAAATATTTTAACTGTTCATATTATTAAAGAAATCTTGGTTATCTTTTGAAACTTTTAATTTATCAAGTAAAAATTCCATACCGTCCGTAATACCCATCTGCATTAACACACGGCGTAATACCCACATTTTTGAAAGTGTTGCTTTATCAACCAACAATTCTTCCTTACGTGTGCCCGAACGCGTAATATCAATTGTCGGAAATAAACGTTTATCCGTTAATTTTCTATCCAAAATAATTTCAGAATTACCGGTACCCTTAAATTCTTCAAAAATAACTTCATCCATTTTTGAACCGGTATCAATCAAAGCTGTTGCTATAATTGTTAAAGAACCGCCTTCTTCAATATTACGTGCCGCACCGAGTAATCTTTTCGGACGTTGCAGAGCATTTGCATCAACACCACCCGTTAAAACCTTACCCGAAGAAGGCACAACGGCATTATAAGCTCTTCCCAAACGTGTAATTGAATCAAGTAAAATAACAACATCTTTTTTATTTTCGACAAGTCTTTTAGCTTTCTCAATAACAAATTCGGCCACTTGAACATGACGTGTTGCCGGTTCATCAAACGTTGATGAAATAACTTCGCCTTTAACGGATCTTGTCATATCCGTCACCTCTTCAGGACGTTCATCTATTAATAAAACCATTAAAAAAACTTCCGGATGGTTTGTTGCTATGGCATGTGCAATATTTTGCAACATAACCGTTTTACCGGTTCTAGGCGGAGCCACAATCAAACCGCGTTGTCCTTTACCCTGTGGAGATATTAAATCAATAACTCTTGTTGTATAATCTTTTTCACCGCAAATAATATCAAAATTTAATTTTTCATTCGGATATAAAGGCGTTAAGTTATCAAAATTAACACGTAATTTAGATTTTTCAGGATCATCAAAATTAATCGTATTTACTGTTTTTAAGGCAAAATATCTTTCGTTTTCTTTAGGAATACGAACTTCTCCTTCAACGGTATCACCTGTTCTTAAAGAATATTTTTTAACCTGCTGAGGTGAAACATATATATCATCAGCACTTGCAAGATAATTTGATTCTGCCGATCTTAAAAAACCGAAACCATCAGGTAAAACTTCAATAACACCGTCGCCATATATAACTTCATTACCGTCTGCAATTTTACTCATAATTGCAAAAACCAAATCTTGAACACGCATTGAAGAAGCATCTTCAACACCTAAATCTTCAGCCCAAGTTAAAAGTTCTTTAGGAGACTTTTCCTTTAATTCTTTTAAATACATTTTAAACCTTAAATATTTTGATTGAAATAAAAGTCAAGAATATGACTTGAAAGGTATATAACAAATATATATATGAAAGTCAATAAATATTAATAAAAAAAAATTACACACAGTTTTGACCTTAACAATATATTTAAAAAAATTTGTTGTTTATGTAGATATCTGTCAAAAAAGTGAATTATTTTTTTATTAACTATTTATTAACATTTTAACAACAATAAAAAATAATGAAAATCAAAAGCTTAATAAATATATATCATTTTATTAACATTATTCACATGATGTGTATAATTTTATGAACATGTTTATAACTTTTTTGATTTATTTTAAATAAAGTTCAAAAAAAATTATATTTATTCATAATATGTTATTTTATACACAGTTTGTGTTTTTAATTGTGTATATTTTTGAAGGCTTAAAAATTGTATTTAATAGGTATTACTGGTTTTATAGGCAGCGGTAAAACAACAATAGGTTATATTCTTAAAGATTTAGGATATGTTGTTTTTGATATGGATAAATGGTGTTCTAAATTTTATAAAGATCAAAAATTTATAAAATTAATTAAAGAAAATTTTCCGAATTGTTTTGAAGAAGGTATTTTTAATAAAAAAAAATTAAGAAGTATTGTTTTTTCAAACAGACAGGCTTTAGAAAAACTTGAAAAATTAACA
The DNA here is from genome assembly GCA_017645485.1 of Alphaproteobacteria bacterium. GTDB lineage: Bacteria > Pseudomonadota > Alphaproteobacteria > RF32 > CAG-239 > UBA1254. The sequence continues at coordinate 10,238 of JAGCOI010000068.1, forward strand.
CACCCTTATTTAAAAAGAAAATTAATAAGTTTTATACATAAAAACAGATTTAATCAAAATATCTGTTTTATAGAAACAGCACTGCTTTATCAAATGAATCTTGCAAAATATTTCAGTGATATTATCATTACTGAAGCACCTTATAACGTTATTTTAGAAAGAACCGTCAAAAGAGATTGTATCATAAAAGATGAATTTGATTATATAATAAAAAGACAACAAACAGATATGTTTAATGATCAAAAAGC
>JAGCOI010000069.1 GCA_017645485.1 Alphaproteobacteria bacterium
CGCGCCGACACGGCAAAACCGCCGAAAATATTCAAACTCGCAAAAAAAACAGCCATCAAACTCAAAACACCCTCTGCTTGAAAAATATCACTGAAAGCGGCTGCCGATAAAGCACCTATAATAACAATGCCCGATATTGCGTTCGAAACACTCATAAGCGGTGCATGTAAAGCGGGGGTTACACCTTGCACCACAAAATATCCCACGCAGCAAGAAAGTATAAATATTGTTATCAAAGCAAGCATATTCATTTCATTCTCCCTCTTAAAAAGCCATTGGCACAAACCAAAACATCACGCAAAATTTCATCTTCAAAATCGGCTTTTTTCATATAATCAAAAGTTTTCAAAAACGCATGAACATTATTTGAAAAAAGCAGGCTTGCCGAAAGCGCGACTTTACGTTCCAAATATTTATCCCTAACAAAATAAATATCATCACGTATAAATCCGGTTTCAACATTTCCTTCAGCCATATCAATCACAACCGATGCAAAAGGCATATTCTGAACATATTCTTTTTCAACCAAAAGCGGGGGTTTTTTGCCTTTTGAAAACGCACTGCAAATCAAAATATTGGCTGTTTTGACTTCATGCACGGCATTAAGGGCAAATTTTCCGCCGACCGATTCAATTTCTGTTTTACTCTCGCTTCGAATATCACTTGCCACCACATTAGCGCCCATTCTTCTTAAAACACTGATGGCTTGCATACCGGCAACACCTGCTCCGATAACAACCGCTTTAGCCGGAAACAGCGTTCCTGCGGATGTCATTAAAAGCGGTGCCGTTTGGCTCAGCCGGTTTAGTGCCATTGTCGCCGCTTTATAACCGGCAAGCATTGATTGTGATGATAATATATCCATACTTTGAGCGCGCGAAATCCGAGGCATTTTACCCAAATCAATCACATTAACATCTGTTTTGGCCAAATCCTGCATTTTGGCCTTATCGTCAAAAGAAGTTAAATCACAAATGAGCCATTGATTTTCTTTCAAAAAAGCCAAATCATTCTGTCTCGGCGGCAAAACGGATAAAATAAAATCGCAATTTAAAACATTTTCACGCAAACCTGTTTTTGCGCCGATTGCTATATATTGCTCATCATCAAACCCGGATTTTTGCCCCGCCCCTTTTTCAACAACAACGTCATGACCGTCTTTAATATAAGCCGCCACACTTTTAGGCGTTGCGCACACACGCGTCTCTTCGCGCCAAAAATTGTTCATCACACCGATTTTCATATATTTTCCATTTAAAATTTATTCATAAATACTATGTTAATATAATCGTGTTTTTGCATTATCAAACGGCACGCAAAATGAAAATTGTCACAGACTTGTTTTTTTCTTTTTTTAAAATCGGCCTCTTTACGTTCGGCGGCGGATATGCCATGTTGCCACTTTTAAAACATGAAATTGTCCTAAAAAAAAATTGGCTTTCCGAAGATGAACTTTTAAACTACTTTTCAATCGGGCAATGTACCCCCGGAATTATTGCCGTTAATATCGCCACATTATGCGGTTACAAACTCAAAAAAACACTCGGCTCGGTTGTTGCAACCATCGCCGTCATATTGCCTTCTTTCATATGCATTATGCTGATTGCAACCATACTTAAAACCCTTTCTTATCACTACAACATCGCCCATATTTTATCCGGCATTCGCATCGGCGTAACGGCACTGCTCATCAATATTGTCTGTCAATTATGCATGCAAATATATAAAAACAATGCAAATAAAATTTTAACCTGTCTGATTTTTGTTTCTGCTTTGGCGGCATTACTCGTTTTTCACCTTTCC
>JAGCOI010000070.1 GCA_017645485.1 Alphaproteobacteria bacterium
GGCGCTGAAACAATAATGTTTATTTCTTTTGATTGGCTTTTAATTCAGCCATATTTTTTGCAAATCTGTGCAATTTGAAGTCTTTATGTTGTTCAACCAACTCATGTATATTATAAATCATTTTCAGTTGAGCCAACGTTATTTCAACATCTGCAAGCTCATCGGCAATATTTTCAACATTACCGCGATCGCGCAATTCTTTACACAGTTCTTTGGTCAACTCCGACATTTCTTCAATCACCATTATCTTTTGTGATGTATTTCCGAAAAACTCTATTGCCTCATTGTATATTTTAAGTTCTTGTTCTTTATCCATAGCTTTAATCTCCGTTATATTGCATATAATAATATATAAATTATCACATTATCAAAAAAATTAAAACATATATTCACAATTTGGTAGATTGCCCCACCAAACATATACCCATATTTAGCGTTTTTTTTCATTGATATTTGGAAAAAATGAAATATAGTTGTTTTCATCAACGAAATAACGGGAAAATACGGATGTCTCATAAAACAACATTAATTTTAGAAGGCGGTGCCATGCGGGGCTTATATTCCGCCGGCGTTCTTGATGTATTCTTGAAAAACGACATCAATGTTGATTCTATATATGCCGTGTCGGCAGGTGCTTTATTCGGCTTAAACTATAAATCCCGCCAAATCGGACGAGCATTAAGATATAATCTGAAATATGTAAACAACAAAAATTATATGGGTTTTTATTCGCTCATCACAACCGGCAACATCATGAACAAAGATTTCTGCTTTAATAAACTTGTTTATGATTTGGATAGACTTGATTTTGAAACCTATCAAAACACGCCCGTTGATTTTTATGCCGTTGTAACCAATTTAAAAACGGGCAAACCCGAATATATCAAAATTGATGATGCAAAAAAAGATATAGAATATTTCAGAGCGTCAGGCTCCATGCCTTTTGTATCAAAACCTGTTGAAATAAACGGCAATTTATATTTAGACGGCGGCATAAGCGATCCCGTCCCTTTCAAACATGTTCTTGAAACACAGCCCGAAAAAATAATTGTTGTATTGACCAGACCGGCAGGATACAGAAAGAAAAATGCACATTCCAAGGCGCTTTATAAGCTTTTTTACTCAAAATTTCCGAATTTTGTTAAAACAGGCACCAATCGTTATAAAACATATAATGAGACGATGGATTTAATAGAAAAATACGAAGCCGAAAACAAAATTATCGTTCTGCGCCCGTCCGAATTCATCAAAATAAAAAGAATAGAAAAAGATACAAATAAGTTGCAAAAAATATACGACTTAGGCACTTCCGATTGCACAAACAAACTTGATGAAATCAAAAAATATCTTAAAGGTTAAAACAAACGATGCCCCCTGTCGGGTGCATCGTTCAACACACCATTCATACAAAATATATTGTTTTTACCTCTTCAAAATGTAATACGTGCCTTTTGTTGAGCCTTGTTTTTCAAGCATATCTTTCTTGACCAGATTATGCACGGTCTTTTTGACAGTCTCGCTGTTTTTGCTTAAGGTTTCCGCCATTTCTGCCACCGACCAATTTGTTTTTTCTTCAAACAGGTCTAAAACGGCTTGTTCGCCCTTAGTAATTCGGGTTGCGTCGGCTTTAA
>JAGCOI010000071.1 GCA_017645485.1 Alphaproteobacteria bacterium
TATGAAAGTCCGCGTTGAGCAGCATTCATATAGTCACTACCGTTTAAGTATGCTTGTTTTAAACCTGAATACGGATTCATCATATATGTATTAGAATTTCCAAAACCATAGTTATTGGCAGCATTTCCCCAGAAGTTGGTACCATATTGAGGATAGTTTTTGGTAATGCCTTGGTTGTTATACTGCTGCATCAGTTGGTTTTCGCGTTTTTCGCGTGCATATTGATATTCTATTTCATCACGCAGACTAAAGTTGTTATGATTGACACCATAAGTGTCAATACCGCCCACACCTGTTTGATACCCAAACGGTGAGATATATTTCGGATACATATCCATTTTTTACTCCTTGTTAAATTATTGCAAAATTTTGCATCACTTATTTTAACAAAGAGCAAAACCCTTGTCTATCCGTCACAGAATGCAAGAATCCCCTTTTGCTTTCTATGACTGATTTTTCTTTAACTCACGATTGTTTTCTTCCGCTAATTTTATCAGTTTATTATATTGATTGCTTGGCTTATATGGAATTATAACATCAAATTGCAACATTTTCGGGCAAAAAAGGATGTAAAATCCACGATTCACCCAAAATAAAAAATATATTTTGATTTCTGATTTTTTATCATCTTATCCTATCTGTTTTATCACAGATTTAAATTGAATATTATTTTTGTTCATATTCTTCTTTGAGATATGTGCTATTATCACGCTTAGAAATGTATATTATGTTACCATTATCTATTTTTACAATTTCCATCTTTACGGCCTGCTCGCATTTTCCTTCTGCACAACTCTGTAATGCGGTTATCTCTTCATATTCCGGAATAAAATATATGTGCGAAAGCCCTAAAACACCTAAAAGAAATAAACATACTTTTCCTTTACGTATATTCGACATACTAATAACTAACAAAAGAAGTAAATTAGCATACAACAACCATTCAATATACACAAACTTGTTATCTTTGTACATTTGTATAATAGATGGAAGTTGATGCAACATATACGGGATAAACAAACACAAAACAATCCATACCCCACTTTCTATATAGACAACCTTGCAATATTTGGTTTTTAATAAAAATAAAAGAATCAAAGTCGCTAAAAGTAAAGAATAATACCGCATGAATTTGTATGCAATCTTAATTCCATTATCATAATTATCCGCATTAATAGAAAAAAAATCAAAGTCTAGTATTATGCCAAACGCCATAAAAAGCAAAAGACAATAAGAAACTCTATCAAGTATATTCAAAAATTTGAAAAAAGCATTGCGTAATTTCTGCATACTTTATCTCTTTAAAATTATTTATTCATGTAACCAAAGAATAACTGATTTGTCAAGCGGTTATTCTTTAGTCTTATATTTATTATCTTCTACGAGTATGCAGAGGTAACAAATAGCTGCATTCATTCATATCATTTGTTGACAATCCTCTTGATATACCTATGGCATCATTAACTAAATCCTTAAAACTATCTTGAAGAATTTGCCAATTGCTGCCATATTTGGGATGATTCCACTTTTTATATAAATCAGCTCCTTCTTTATATAATCCCGCTGCTGCTGTTACTCCTGCAGATACAGGTCCATCAAAAGCTCCTATGCAACTTACGTATCGATGTTTATTAACATCCGATATATCTATAGGTGTTAATCTTTGGGCTTCTGCCTGAGCTTTGGCTAATGAAGACCTATTTTCATAATTTTGAGCGTTATGTTGAGGATAAGTTAATCTCTCCGTAACATCATATCCTAGATTATAAATATTTTCAGTCAATTTATCTATTCCTGTTTTTCTAGCTATATTACTTAGGTTATCGCTAAATTGACTAACCATACTTTTATTGTTTTGCACTGGCTGTTGCGGCACAACCGTCGCTTGTGGTATTGGCGAGAAATTGTTTTTCATATTGGCGATGTTGCCGGCAATATTTGTCCTGCCAAAGCCATAGTTATTGGCAGCATTTCCCCAGAAGTTGATACCATATTGAGGATAGTTTTTGGTAATGCCTTGAGCCTTGTAGTGTTCTTTCAATTCGTTTTCGCGTTTTTCGCGCGCATATTGATATTCTATTTCATCACGCAGACTAAAATCGCTATGATCCACGCCATAGCTGTCTATTTTACCCTCACCCGCTTCATACCCGAACGGTGAGGTATATTTCGGATACATATCCATTTCTTTTACTCCTAATTAAAATAAAACTATTGCAAAATTTTGCATCACTTATTGTAACAAAGAGCAAAACAACTGTCTATCCGTCACAGAATGCAAGAATCCCCTTTTGCTTTCTATGGGTGATTTTTCTTTAACTCACGATTGTTTCCTTCCGCTAATTTTATCAGTTTATTATTCTGCCAATAAAAAATGGGCCACAATTTCTTGCAACCCACCCGAAAATACAGTATATTTTCTTTTTGCCAATTAACGTTTTGAAAATTGGTAAGAACGACGAGCTTTCGCTTTACCATATTTTTTACGTTCAACCGTTCTGTCATCACGCGTTAAGAATCCGGCTTGTTTCAAAGCTGAACGAAGTTCCGGTTCATATTCGTTCAATGCACGTGAAATACCATGCTTAATAGCACCGGCCTGACCGGACAAACCACCGCCTTTTACGGTACAAACAACATCAAATTCATTGACGCGATTCGTCACTTCAAACGGTTGATTGATAATCATTTTCAACACGGGACGTGAAAAATATTCATCCATTGATTTTTCATTAATGGTAATTTTACCGTGTCCGGGCATAACCCACACGCGAGCTACGGCATCTTTTCTGCGACCTGTCGCATAAGCTCTGCCCTGCTTATCTTTTTCTGATTTGCGCGTTGCTTTTACGGGTTCGGCAACTTGTTTAACTTCTTTTGTTGCTGCCTTTAAATCTTGTAAAGAATCAATTTTTTTTGTAGCCATTACAATGCACTCCTCTTATTTTTTTCGTTTTGTGAAGCAATATCCAAAACTTCCGGATTTTGAGCCGTATGCGGATGCGATGCGCCGGCATAAACCTTCAATTTCGTCATTTGCTGACGTCCCATCGGATTACGCGAAATCATGCGTTCTACAGCTTTTTTCACAACATCTTCAGGATGAAAACCCGTCAAAATACGTGCCGGATTCGTTTCTTTAATGCCGCCGATATAAGCTGTGTGTTTAAAATATTTTTTATCCGTTAATTTCTTACCGGTTAATCTTACTTTATCAGCATTGATAACAACAACGTAGTCGCCGCAATCCAAATTTGCCGTAAAATAAGGTTTGTGTTTACCGCGTAAAATCTTGGCAACTTGAGCTGCCAAACGCCCCAAAACAACACCTTCGGCATCAACGACATACCATTTTCTCTCAATGTCTGAGGGTTTTGTAGCATATGTAGTCATTATGTTTTCTTTCAAAAAGTTAAATTAAAATTCTGCCTTACTATATTCAAAAAAACTTTATTGTCAAGAAGAAAATTTCTTTGTTTTTCAAATACTTATTTCAAGGTATTATAATACCGTTTACTAATTCATTGTTTTTACGTCATTTTGATATTTTCTGAAAAACTTAATTTTATCTTAAATACCGAAAAATTTTTGATGTATCCGTTTAAATCAACGCTTTACTTGCTATATTTTTGAAACACAACATCATTTTTTTAGGAGAACATAATGAGCAAACGCATTTGCCTGTTGGCCGGATACGATAAAAAAAACATAGTGCAGGATTATGTTCTGTATTTAGCGCGCAAGCTGTCAAAATTCAGTGATGTTTACTATTTTGCAGACGGCTCTTTCGGCCCGAAAGAACTTTATAAACTTTCCTCATACGTTAAATATGCATCTTCTTACCCGCACCACACATACGATTTCGGCTCTTGGCAATGTCTTATCCATCATATAGGTTGGCAAACCATTATGACTTATGATGAAATGATTATTTGCAACGACAGCATTTACGGTCCGATGAGCAACATGGAAGATATTTTTGATTACATGGATTTGCGTGATTACGATTTTTGGGGCTTAACCGAAAATTATAACAGCAATTATCATCTTGACAGCTATTTTATGGTTTTCAAAAAAGATATCTTAACCCATCCGAAATTTCATGAATTTTGGAACAGTATAACCCCGTCATCAAATCGAAAAGTATATGAAAGCATCTTAACTCCGTTTTTAACCGAACTCGGTTTTACGGGAAACAGTTATATCAAAAACTACAAAAAAGAAGATCAACTTGCATATCCCCTGCGCTTATTTAAAACAAACCGCATGCCTTTTATCAGGGTAAACACCTTAAAATATCCGACACGTAACCTGAAAGAGCCCCTGTTGTATATTGACACACGCATTGAAAACGAAACGGGATATAAAGCTGATTTAATACGCGATCATTTAAAAGGCGAGCCCTCATTTTTAGGATTCGGCCTTTCATATTATGCGCAAAAAGGTATGCGCAGCATCAAACACAAATTATCCGATTGGTTATCTTAAACCTTTCTTACCGTCAATTTTTAATACGCATTTCATATCTTGTGTTGAAAAAAACAATGATAAAGCTTGATATTTTACCGATAATCGTCTTAAAATGCTTTAAGAGGTTTTGTGTTAATGCGATTAAACAATGTATTTTTATCATCTTTAAAATGGCTTTTGATTTTACTGCCGACCTGTGTTTTGATATATCTCATTTCACTTTACGGTATCAACACGCTGTATATTGATGATTTTAAGCCGTTATTTGATTTGATAGATATCAAAACAAGCGGGCATGTCGATTTATCTCTTCTGGTCAAACCCGTTAACGAACACCGCATTTTTTTCCCTAAATTATTGATATTTGCCATTTCTTCTTTTACCCACTACAATACAAAAGCGATGATGATCGGCTCGGCGGTCCTGATTTGTTTAAGTTACCTTATCATAGCGCGTATCACCGCTCAAAAAAAATTTACTCAATTTAATTTTTACGATTGTTTATACACATGTATCCTCGGTTTTTGCTTAACATCTGTCGTTCAATACGAAAATTTATTCTGGGGCTTTCAAATTGCATGGTTTTTAATTGAATTTTGTGTTGTTGCAGGCCTCGCCTTTATCACTTTATATCTTCGAAACAACCAAACAAAATACCTTATTTACGCCGTTGTTTCGGGGTTTATTGCTTCATTTTCTTCATTACACGGATTGGCCGTATGGCCGTGCTACATTTTAACCGCAATCATGTATCAATTATCCGATAAAAAATTTGATAAAAAACTGTGTCTTTACCTGATATGCGGTACTTTCGTTACATATTGTTTATATTTTCACGGATACAGTGAAAATGCCCACAGCTTAATGAAAATGACATCTTCCGTAAAACACATTATCCTTTTTACGGTTAACACCATCGGACGTGTTTTAATGTTTCATCCGCTTGTCAAATGCTTAAAATGTGACGACACAATCAATATGACATATCTGTTTGAAGGTACGTTTTTAACACTTCTTGCGGGCATTCTGATTTTATATTTATTCATTACAAAAAAAACAAAAGAAAACTTTTTACCTATCGGACTTATCATTTTCGGTTTTTGTTTTGCATTTATGGTCGGCATCGGACGCGGCGTACAAATTACATGGGGTACACCTTCGCGCTATACAACATATTCTCTTTTGGTGCTCGGCGGTGTTTTTGCAATTTTGAGACCATATATGTCGCTTCACAAATTTAAGGGGCAGATAACCGCTCTTTTGTTTATCGCTTTAACGGGACTGCTGGCCTATTCAAGCGTTAAAAACGCCATATACTTACCTGAATTTGCCGCCTATCGTCTCACTTGGCGCGACAAATTGCTGAATTATCAACAGGAACCTCTTTTTTATTTACAAGTGCTTCACTCTTCTTTTCACAATCGTGATTCCATGGTCAAAAGAGTAAAGCAAATAGAAGACGCCAACTTGTCCGTATTTTACAGGAGAGATAAATGATTATCGGTATTATCGGTTTGGGTTATGTCGGTTTAACGCTCGCACTTGTTGCCGCAAGCAAAGGCATAACCGTATACGGCATTGAAATTGATGAACACATCAAAGATTTACTTAAACAAAATAAATCTCATTTTTACGAAAAAGGAATCAACGAATTACTTCAAACGCATAACAACAAAACATTCCATGTGGTTGAAAACTTTCCGAAAAATGTACCTTTTGATGCGTTTATCGTTACCGTCGGCACACCGCTTACGCAAAGCGACGCCAAAACACCGAATTTTGATTATATTCTTTCGGCCGTTTCTTCTCTTAAAGGTATATACGACGGTTCTCAGATGGTTATACTTCGAAGCACCGTTTCTGTCGGCACAACCCGCAATTTTGTTTTACCTCTTTTAGAAAAAATGAGCTCAAAAAATAAAGAAGATATTTTGGTCGGTATGTGTCCCGAGCGCACGATTGAAGGCAGAGCCTTGGTTGAACTCACATCTTTGCCTCAAATTATTTCGGGCAATAATATCGGCAGTATAAATGCCGCCAAAACCTTATTTTCAAAAATCACACCAAACATCGTTATAGCCGACAGCTTGGAAGAAGCCGAACTGGCAAAACTATATTGCAATGTTTATCGAGACATGACCTTTGCCATCGGCAACGCCTTTTGTTTAGCGGCCCAATCTTTCGGCATAGACGGCGTTAAAGTTATCGACCGTGCCAATGAAGGTTATCCGCGTTCCAATATTGCAAAACCGGGTTTTGTACGCGGACCGTGCCTTGAAAAAGACGCACATATTTTGCTCAACAACATGCCCGAATGTTTAAGCAAACATTTGATTTTATCTGCCAGACAGCTCAATGAAAGTATTGAAAATTTAGTTTGCTCTTGGGTCAAAAAAACGATAGGACCTGCCGATTCACATGGTTTTATTACCTTATCCGGCATGGCCTTTAAGGGCAATCCGGAAACCTCTGATTTGCGCGGTTCATCTGCCGTGTGTATTGCACAAAAACTTGCCTCTGCCGGTTATAAGCTTTACCTTCACGATTTTGTCGTCAACCCTGAGGATTTGCAAAAATTGAATGTGGGACAAGCCGTTTCTGCCGATAAACTTTTTGAGGCATGTGCTCAATCTAAGGGTTTACTTATTTTAAACAATCATCAAAGATATGCCTCTTTAAATCCGAAAGATTTGCTTTCTTTGAACAAAGATTTTCATATTTTAGATATTTGGAATATCTGCCGAAACCGGTGCACACATCATAATATTCTTATCGACACCATCGGTACAATGAACATAAAGGAGAAGTAAAATGAAAATACTCGTTACCGGTTCGGCCGGTTTTATTGCCGGTTACCTCGTTGAAGATTTGTTAAAGCGCGGACATCAGGTTGTCGGCATAGACAACTACAGCAAATACGGTGTCATTGAAAAAAGTTATGACCATCACCCGAACTACACTTTCGTAAAAGGTGATGTCAAAGATACGCCCCTTGTTAAAGAATTGATTGAAGATTGCGATCAGGTTGTTGCTGTTGCTGCAATGATTGGCGGTATCACTTATTTTCACACATACGCCTATGATTTGCTTGCCGAAAACGATCGTATTACCGCTTCAACATTTGACGCGGCCATTTGGGCACATCAAAACAAACACTTACAAAAAATCAACGTTCTTTCATCTTCCATGGCTTATGAGTGTACAACAACATATCCGAGCGTTGAAGGCGACCAAAAAAATTGCCCGCCCCCGCAATCCACATACGGATTTCAAAAACTCGCGACCGAATACTATGCCAAAGGCGCTTTTGAACAATATAAACTGCCTTATACCGTTATTCGTCCGTTTAACTGCGTCGGCACGGGTGAAACACGAGCCAAAAACGAAAAACAAATTATGTCCGGCAACATTAAATTGGCCATGAGTCATGTTGTGCCCGATATCATACAAAAAGTATTAAAAGGGCAGAACCCGTTACATATTTTGGGTTCCGGCAATCAAATCAGACACTATACATACGGTGGTGATTTAGCCAAAGGTATCCGCATGTGCATTGAAAGCGACAAATCGATAAACGAAGACTTCAATCTGTCAACGCCCGTATCGACAACCGTTATAGAATTGGCAACAATGATTTGGCAAAAAATCAACAAAGACATTCCGTTTTCTTTTGTATCGGATGAAGCTTATCCTTATGATGTTCAAAAACGTGTTCCATCTGTTGAAAAAGCAAAACGACTTCTCGGTTTTGAAGCCACAACCGATTTATCGACCATTCTTGATGAAGTCATTCCGTGGGTAAAAAATCAAGTAGAGATGGGAAACATTTAAATGCTCAGTATTATCATTCCCGTATATAACGAAGCGGATTACATCAAGGCAACACTTGATGAAATTAAGCGGTGCATTCATTCACCGATTAACGTATATATCGTTTACGACAACAAAAATGATAACACGTTACCCGTCATCGAAACATGTATTCAAAGTCATGATTATCCTTTTGAAATCAAAACACTTCAAAACGCATACGGGAAAGGCGCCTTAAATGCCATACGAACGGGGCTTTACAAAACAGACGCCTATCACAAATTGGTCGTTATGGCTGATTTGAGTGATAATTTACAAGTCGTTGATGCCATGATTAAAAAAGCGCAACAGGGATATGATGTTGTTTGCGGCTCACGCTATATCAAAGGCGGCAGCCAAAAAGGCGGCGGTAAAATCAAAAGTTTTTTAGCCAGATGTGCGGGACTGTCTTTACATTTTTTAACACACATTCCTACCCATGATTGCACAAACAGTTTCAAGCTTTATTCTCAAAAACTTTTGCAAAATATCACCATAGAAAGCTCAGGCGGGTTTGAAATCGGTCTTGAAATTGTCACAAAAGCATGGCTCGGGGGTTATCAAATTACGGAAGTACCTTCTCAATGGCAGGAAGATCCTAAAAGACAATCTCACTTTCACTTATTCAAATGGCTGCCTTACTATTTAAAATGGTATTGTTTATGTATTGTTAAAACTTGGACAGGCAAAAAAATCCCTTAAAATTTTTGAGATATTATGTATTTCAAATTTATCTCTTGAATTTTTAGAAGATTATCATTATTGTTTTTGTAAAGCCGAAATTTAAGGCATAAATGAAAGGAAAACAATGGCACACTCAGATAATAAAACAGTCTCAACCGCCAAAGACCTGGATGACTTAATCAACCGTGTTGCAAAAGCACAAGAAAAATATGCAACATTTTCCGAAGAAAAAGTTGATTTTATTTTTAAGGCCGCTGCCACGGCCGCTAATAAAATGCGTATTGAACTTGCACAGATGGCTGTTGATGAAACACAAATGGGCGTTATGGAAGACAAGGTCATTAAAAATCATTTTGCAAGCGAATATATTTATAACAAACATAAAGGTGTTAAAACATGCGGCATTATTTCTGAAGATAAAATAGGCGGCACAAAAATTGTTGCCGCACCGCTCGGTATTTTAGCCGGTATTGTGCCCACAACAAATCCGACATCCACGGCTGTTTTCAAATCTCTTCTTGCACTCAAAACCCGAAACGCCATGATTTTTTCACCGCATCCGAAAGCAAAGAAATGTACCGTTGCCGCCGCAAAAGTTGTATTAGATGCAGCCGTTAAAGCCGGTGCACCGGAAGATATTATCGCATGGATAGATGAACCGACCGTTGAATTGTCCGGCGCTTTAATGACACACCCAAAAATTCAAGGCATCTTGGCAACCGGCGGTCCCTCCATGGTCAAAGCCGCATACACCAGCGGCAAACCGGCTCTCGGTGTCGGCCCCGGAAACACACCTGCCATCATTGATGAAACGGCAGATATTAATTTGGCTGTTTCTTCCGTTATCTTATCCAAAACTTTCGATAACGGCATGATTTGCGCATCCGAACAATCGGTTATTGTTATTGATGAAGTATATGAACAAACAAAAGCCGAATTTATTCACCGCGGCGCATATGTCCTAAGTTCCAAACAAGCCGATATGCTTTCTCAAATTATCCTAACACCTAAAGGTGTTAATGCTTCAATCGTCGGTCAACCGGCATATAAAATTGCCGCACTTGCCGGTTTTGACGTACCTTTTGACACAAAGATTTTACTTGCCGAACAAACGGACTATACCGCAAACAATCCCTATGCTTATGAAAAATTATCCCCGATTTTAACAATGTATCATGCACAAAATTTCGAAGAGGCAACGGATATTGCGCTCGAGCTTATCAAACTCGGCGGTTTGGGGCACACCTCTGTTTTATATACGGATGAACGTAAAAGCGACCGCATTGATTTTTATGCAAACAAAATGCCGACAGGTCGTATTTTGATTAATTCTCCCTCATCTCACGGCGGTATCGGAGATTTATATAATTTCAGACTTGAACCTTCACTCACCTTAGGTTGCGGTTCTTGGGGGGGCAACTCGGTCAGTGAAAATGTCGGCGTCAAACATTTATTAAATTATAAAACTGTTGCTCAAAGGAGAGAAAATATGCTTTGGTTTAAAGTACCGCCCAAAATTTACTTCAAACGCGGCTCAACACAAGAAGCTTTGCGCGAATTTCAAGGTAAAAAACGTGCTTTTATCGTTACCGACAGATTTGTTTTTGACAGCGGTATGGCAGACATGGTTACAGATGTCTTAAAAAAGCTTGATATCGATTTTCAGATTTTCTTTGATATTTTGCCTGAACCGACTTTGGAATCAATTCAAACCGCTGCCGCCATGGCAACAAAATATGCACCTGATGTCATTATCGCCTTAGGCGGCGGTTCACCGATGGATGCGGCCAAAATGATTTGGCTTTTATATGAACAACCAAACATCTCATTTGAAGATATTGCCATGCGTTTTATGGACATCAGAAAACGTATTTGTTCACTGCCGGAACTTGGTCAAAAAGCCCGTCTTGTTTGCATTCCGACAACCTCCGGTACCGGTTCCGAAGTCACACCTTTTGCCGTTGTAACCGATGAAAAGACCCACATCAAGTACCCTGTGGCCGACTATGCCTTAACACCTTCCATGGCAGTTATTGATGCCAATTTCGTTGACAATATGCCCAAATCCCTCACAGCGGCAGGCGGCATAGATACTTTGGTTCATGCTTTGGAAGCTTATGTTTCCGTTATGGCTACAAACTATACAAATTCACTTGCTTTGGAAGCCATCAAACAAATTTTCCGCTATTTGCCGAGTGCTTATCACAACGGCGCAAAAGATCCGAAAGCCAGAGAAAAAGTGCATAATGCCGCAACCATTGCCGGCATGGCTTTTGCAAATGCCTTTTTGGGCCTGTGTCATTCCATGGCTCACAAATTGGGTGCCATGTATAACATTCCGCACGGCATCGCCAACGCATTGCTTATTTGCCAAATTATTCGTTATAATGCCAACGATAAACCCACGCGTCAGGCGGCTTTTCCGCAATATGAACTGCCCGAAGCCAAAACGCGCTATGCTCAAATTGCACACACGCTTTATTTAGGCGACGAACATACGTCCGAAGACGAGCGTGTTCAGCTTTTGATTGAGGCAATTGTTAAATTAAAAACGGATATCAACATTCCCAATTCCATTAAAGAATACGGCATAGATGAAAAAACCTTCAAAGACAATTTGGATAAACTTGCGTTAATGGCTTTTGATGATCAATGCACCGGCGCAAATCCCGTCTATCCGATGATAGACGAGATTAAACAAATTTACCTTAACGCTTACGAAGGCAAATATTAAAAAGCTTAAAACTCGCGTTTTATTTCACGCTCAAACATGGCACGAATCGCCGGTTTGATAGGCGCATTTTCAAAAACAACCGTATATAAAGCTTGGCAAATCGGCATTTCGATACCTTCTTTATCGGCAATATTTTTAACCGCTTTTAAGGTCATCGGCCCTTCTGCCGTTTTGGAAGATTGCTCACCTTTGGCAAGTAATTCGCCATACAATCTGTTATGACTGTTGCGCGAAAACAGTGTTGCCTCATAGTCACCCAAATGAGCCAACCCATAGGCACTCATCGGATTACCGCCGAAATGTTTAATCAAACGCCCGACTTCAACGGGGGCTCTGGCCATTAAAGCACCTTTTAAGCCGTACCATTCAAGCCCGTCCAAAATACCGGCCGCAATACCTATCACATTTTTCAAGGCTGCACCTATTTGATTACCGACAACATCATTACCCAAATAAAAACGAATAAGGTCGCTTTGCATCAACTTAATCCAATAACCTTTTTCAGCTTCTTCGCGACTGTCTATCACTGCACATGACGGCACTTTTTTCAAATAATCCTGAACATGTCCCGGACCGCCCAAACAAGCAAAATGCACATCATCTTGTTTAATTTCTTCAGCCATCACATCAACCAAAATTTTGGCACTCGGTTCTTCAAGTCCTTTCATAGCAAGCAAAAAGTGTTTTCCTTTAAGATTATATTGATTAATCTGCTTAGCCAGTTCTCTTAAATGCTGACAACCGATTGAAATAATGATGTTATCGTTTTTAAATCTTTCGTTTAAGTCCGGTGTTAAAAACATATTATCGCTCAGCGTTAAATATGAATTCTTGCGTGTTTCTTTAAGTTCCACAAAATTCGGCGATGTCGGAATATCATAAAGCGTTACTTTATCAACGCAATAATTGGCTGCATACCAACCCAAAAACGTACCCCATCTGCCACAACCGATAACCGATAATTCTTTCATAACAAACCTCGCCTAAAAATTAAATGATTGTTTCTAGTTTATCCTTAAAAACAGACTTTGCAATAAATAAAACAAAGAATGAACAGGCAAGTTCATTCTTTTCATCTGCTGATGAAACATTATTTTTCTTTGTTTTTGAAACGTTCACGATCTAAAATCGCGTTAATATAATCAAAATCGGCAAAAGCCGCATAGGCCACATCAAAACTTTTGGTGTCATGATGATAAAAAACCTGATTGGCAATATCTTTAATAGCTTTATCAATGCGTGCAAATGCTTCGTTATAATCTTTGCTGTAGTTATTTTTTGTTTTTTTCTGAACAAGTGCATGATAAGCCCTAATGGCATTGGCTGTCTCATCTGCCGCATTGCGATAACCTTTTTTCTCACAGTCACGCATAATCTGTGCCATTGTCAAATAAAAGCACTTATTTGTTAAAATATGTCTTTGCAGCGGGTTATTGGTGTTGATAATCATGCTTCAAAAACCTTCCTTGTTGTGGTAATATACCCTGATTTGAAGAAAAAAGCAAGTTCCTTTTTATCAAAGGGTTACTTCTTTTATCATCTTAACCTTATGACCTAAAACTAAGACTAAAAAAACAACGCCCGAAATTGCTTTCAGACGTTGTTTCTTTTATAAAGGAGATTTAAAACTTATATTGGAAGTTCAAACCAAGCATATTGGAATAGCTGTGATATTTTGCATCAACATCTGTTCCAGCCGAATCCAATGTACGTCCGTGCGTAAAGAACAAATGCGCATAACCGAAGTCAACTTGGTAATTTCCTTTAATATAGCTTGCGCCCAATGATGCCCAAACGCGGTCTGTATCAGGAATTCTGTTTGTACGATACACATTGTTGCGTGAAGGAGATTGGTCGTATGCAACACCGGCACGGAGTGTCCAATTATCATTTAAGTAATAATCTTCACCCAAAGCCACATTCCAAGAATCTTTCCAACGATATTGAACGTCTAAATTTCCAAGCAATGATTGCGTTGTTTTACCCGGGAAAACACCGAAACGATGCCATAATGTATATTTCACGGTCGCTGTTGTTGCCCATTGTTCAGCCGTTTTGAAATAACCGGATAAAATAATGCTTGCAGGCAACTCCGGATCCGAAGATGAATGGAATTTACCGTTCAAAGCAGGAATGGAATTTTCGATATAGTGCTTACCGCTTGTCTTTTGAATGCTCTTATGACGATATGATAAACCGACACGTGCATTTTCATTAAATTCATACATAGCACCGATATTAAATGTTCCGGTATAACCTTTCACGCGAAAATCGCTGTAACCGCCTAAAGGCATATTAGATGTCAAAGCACCTGTAATACGACGGAAAATCGCACTCGCACCCAAAGACCAGTTATTGTTGAATTTATATGCACCTGAGAAGTTAAAATCAATCACCTCAAGTTCCGATCTGCGGGGACCCGTTCCGCCTGCGCCGCCTGTTGCAACAAAGCTGTCATGTTTGTAACGCGTTGCCAAACCGAACGGAATGTAAACACCGGCACCTAAGAAAACTTTGTCATTTACATTGTATTGACCGAAAGCACTCGGCAACGGAATCATAAAGTCCATATCTGTTTTTTCACCTGCCAAAGCACCTTGACCGTGAACCTTAGAGCGAACTTGTGTTAAAGTTGTTCCGAGTTGAACACCTGATTTTTTGACCAACGTCATACCTGCCGGATTATAAGCCAAAGCGGAATAGTCATTACCTGCAACACCGACACCGGCAAAAGAACGGCCCAAGTTCGTCACGGAATATTCGTTTAATTGATAACCTGCCGCATGTGCATTGGCTGCAGCCAAAGTCATGAGCGACACGGTCGCTAATTTATATATGTTTTTCATAAGTTTCTTGTCCTTATTTGTTAGTAAATTGAAATAAAATTCTTGCCAAAGCTAGCATTTTGTTATAAAGGTGTAAAGTAGGCACTTTAGAGACGGATAGTTTCTTAAAAGATACAATTTTTTATTTTGAAGCATTACAGGAGAAAAAAATGTCTGAATATCTTCCGGATAAATTGGCTGAAGTTACCGTTAAAATGCTCTGCGACAGATGGAAGGTTTTAATCATTCAAAATTTGCTTGACGGCACAAAGCGTTTCGGCGAACTTAAACGCGAGCTTGGCAATATCACGCAAAAGGTTTTAACTTCCAACCTGCGCCTGCTCGAAGAAAAAGGCATTTTGGTTCGCAAGGTTTATGCTCAAATCCCGCCTCGTGTCGACTATACCTTAACACAACTCGGTTATGAGTTAAAACCCGTCATCGATTCGATGATTGCTTGGGCGGAAGAATACCGTAAAAATATGGCAAAAGTTTTAAATATCAGCTTATCCGATTGTGCGCAATAGTTGATTAAAGCATTTTAAAGATAAAACACTCAATACGAATAATCGATTTTTATCGGTTAATTTATTTTTGACGCCTGCTTATATGCATCTGACGCATGTTTCATGACAACCGTTTTCAATAACCGGATATCTGTCATCAAGTGTTTTACCTTCCGGACATGTACTGCCGATAATATACTTATCATCTTCAGGATCACACGTCTTTTGGCAACATTCCGTTTCAGTGTCGTTTTTAGCATATTCAATACCGTTAACGCGTGCATCACATCTAACCAGCTTACGTGTTGTCACGCCTGCACTCGTACATGTATCGCAATGTCCGTGTGTCGGACACTGACCGGCAATTTTATAATCGGTACAATCGTTCGGTTCACAAGATAAACCGTTTGCCGCGAGCGTATAGCCTTTATTACAGCCTTGAATCTTGAAATATGTCTCACCACAGATTTTAAAAGGCGCAAAATGCGTACCGACAGCCTCATTAAAATCAATTTGTAAACTATCGTATTTTAACATGCTTAACCCGTCAATCGTCGGATCACAGTGTTGATATTTACCGTTACACCCTAAATCCCTATATACGGCGTGCGATGAGTTGTCTGTATCCGATAAAGCATACTTATACCCGTTCGGTCCGTCTTCTATACTACGCGGACAA
>JAGCOI010000072.1 GCA_017645485.1 Alphaproteobacteria bacterium
CTCTACGGTAGCGGGCATCTTGGGGTTCACTACTTCAACTGCTGCCAGGGGAGCAACCTTGGGGTTCTCCAGTCCACATGCATTACATACAGGAACAGTGTTGTTGATGATATTTCAGGCCAACAAAGCATAACGGGCATTGTCTTAAAAAATGTGGTAACGGATGAAAAGAAGAATATAGAGTTATCAGGTTTGTTTTTAGCTATCGGTCATCAGCCGAATACAGACATTTTCAAAAAATATCTCACATTGGATGAAGACGGCTACATCATTACACACCCAAACTCTTGTGCAACAAGTATTCCGGGCGTTTTTGCCGCAGGTGATGTTAAAGATAAAGCTTATCAACAAGCCATTATTGCCGCAGGTTCGGGCGCTATGGCTGCCATTGAAGCCGGGCGCTATTTAACAGGCGTTTCATAAAATATTTACATTTTTTGGATTATACTTGCCTATCATGTATTTTATGGAGGCAAAAGATGGAAGATCAAAATCTTTTCGTTTCAAAATTATATCAAGCTCTCGATTTTGCACTCAAATATCATGGTGCGGTTTTGCAGGTCAGAAAATCAACCAACATGCCCTACATTATTCACCCTGTCGGTGTTATGCAGATTTTGCTTGACTATACGGATGATGTTGAAGTTATTCAGGCCGGCATTTTGCACGATATCTTGGAAGATACCAACGGCACAGTCGAAGATATTGAAAACACCTTCGGCGCAAGGGTTAAAAATCTCGTTATCAGTGCATCGGAACCCGACCACGAAACACTTGATTGGGAAGAAAGAAAACGACACACCATAAACTATGTGGCAAATGAAGCCCCTATGGACACATTATATGTTATTTGCGCCGATAAACTGCACAATTTTTCAACTATTATAAATGATTATGACAAGCTTAAAGAAAAAGTATGGCAAAAGTTTAATCGCGGTAAAGAAAAACAACAATGGTACTATAAAAAAATGTCCGAATCCATCTTAAAAAGAGACCCGAATAATCCCTTATTTCAAAAATTTTATGATGCGGTTCATAACTTTTTTTGATTTATTTATATAACCCTCTTGCGAACACTCATTTCAAATCCCATATAAAAGTTATGTTTTAACACAAATATAGGATGAAACAACATGAGTGAAAAAATTGAATTTCAAACAGAAGTTGCCAAGCTTTTGGATATTGTGATTAACTCGCTTTATTCCGAAAAATATATTTTCTTAAGAGAATTGATTTCAAATGCTTCGGATGCATGCGATAAACTTAAATTTTGGTCGCTGACAAATCCTGATATCAAAACTTCCGGTGCCTTTAAAATTACTTTAAAACCTGATGAAAAAGAAAACACCCTCACCGTCTCCGATAACGGTATCGGTATGAATGAAGATGATTTAATTCATCATATCGGCACCATTGCCAAATCCGGTACGGCCGATTTTGTAAAAAATATGAGCGATAACGGTTCGGCAATTGATTTAATCGGACAATTCGGCGTTGGCTTTTATTCGGCATTCATGGTGGCCAAAAAAGTTGAAATTACGACCAAAAAAGCCGGTGAAACCCAGGCCTATAAATGGATATCCGACGGACTTGACGGGTTTGAAATTGAAAAAGCCGAGCGCGAAACAAACGGTACGGATATCAAACTTTTCTTAAAAGATGATGCTAAAGATTTTACCGATACGGTTTATTTAAGACATATTGTACGCACCTACTCCGACCATGTGGAATATCCGATTGTTCTTGATTTGGGCAAAGCAGGCGAAGAAACCATTAACAATGCTTCAGCCTTATGGACCAGAAACAAAGCCGAAATTACCGAAGAGCAATATAAAGAATTTTATCATCACATTTCCAAAAACTTTGATGACCCGTGGCTCACACTTCATTTTAAGGCCGAAGGCAGTATTCAATACAATGCTTTGCTGTATATTCCTTCAACCGCTCCGTATGACTTGTTTCAGCCCGATCGCCAGCAAAGCTTAAAGCTTTACGTCAACAAAGTGTTTATTTCAGATAAAATTGAAGGCTTAATGCCGGCTTATTTGCGTTTTGTGAAAGGCGTAATAGACAGTTCCGATTTGCCGCTTAATATTTCGCGTGAAATGCTCCAGCAAAATGCTTTGCTTTCCAAAATCAGACAAGGCACCGTCAGCCGCATATTAAAAGAACTCAAAAAACGTCAGTCTGATTATGAAGATTACCTAAAATTCTGGAATGCATTCGGTGTGGCTTTCAAAGAAGGCATTTACGAAGATTTTTCAAACAAAGAAGAAGTGGCATCGCTTTCACTATTTGCTTCAACAAATGATGAAAGCAAATTAACCACATTGGATGAATATATTTCTCGTGCCAAAGAAGATCAAAAAGCCATTTATTATATCACGGGTGATGATGTGCCCACATTAAGAAACAACCCGCAACTTGAGGCGTTCCGTGAAAAAGGCATTGAAGTTTTGCTCTTAACCGATCCGATTGACGAATTTTGGACACAGGTTTTAACCTCGTATAAAACATTTGCCATCAAACATATTTCGGCGGCGGATTTAGATTTGAAAATTGAGCGCAAAGATAAAAAGGCAG
>JAGCOI010000073.1 GCA_017645485.1 Alphaproteobacteria bacterium
GACAGTCGCCTGCCGGCGGTCCGCGCTTAGAATGGATTAAGGCTTTAGCCGCCATTGTATCGGAGCAAAAAAAGCACTTTACGGCCGCCCTTCATGTAAACGAGAAATGGGTTGAAGAAATCTGCCGCGGCAATGTTGTGCCTGAGCTTAAAGAATTGCTTGAGCTCAACAACTACTACAGAGAGCCGCTGTTCAATCGCCTTCAGCTTAACTTTAAGATTGGTCGTAACGAGGTACCCGCACCTGAAGAGTGCGCCAAAAATTTACGCCTCGTACAAAAACGAATCCATCGTCCTTTTATTCTCTCATGCAACGAGAGTAATGCGGCGCTCATTAAAAAAAATTACCTCAGCGGTTTGTTTTTTGAGTGTCTGTACGATTCTTCATTCGGTCAAGGCATTGAGCCGGACAAGCGCCAACCACCCTTGTTTTATGACACCAAGCAAGGATATGCCGGCGGCATCAAGCCCGACAATGTTTACACAACATTGAACGCCGTTCTTGAAGCGGTTAATGCGGCACCTCAGTTTGTCACTGAAGTCTTCATTGATGCTCAAAAGGGTTTGGAAGATGATGCCGGTCATTTTTCGATTTCCAAGGGCTATGCCTACCTTGCCACGGCAAGCGTATGGTATAAGCAACACAGAATGTTGCAGAATTAAATTTAAAAGCACGTTTTTCAACGTGCTTTTTTTTGTTTTCAAAATTTTCTTGATTTTAAAAACAAATCAGGTTAATTTTGCATCTGCAAAAGCGATAATCCTGCGACACAGGGGAGCTGAAGGAAGAACGAAATTTGCAAGCGTGCGGATTTTTACTAGAACCTTTCGGGTATGCCCGTTACAGCTATAATAAAGACCAAAGTAAGGTGGCACCGCGACATTAAAAATCGCCCTTACGGCTTAACAAAATAAAATTTAAAGGTGTTATCATGTTATCAAGAATTTATATCAAAGAAGTACCCGAACACGTCGGCGAGCAGGTTTTGCTGAAAGGCTTTGTTCACGGTTTGCGCATTCAGGGCAGTGTTTCGTTTTTGCTTTTGCGCGATATTACGGGTATTCTTCAAAATGTTATCGTTAAATCAAATGAACAGGCTTTTTCATTTGTAAAAACGCTGTCACTTGAATCATCCGTTGAAATTATCGGTTTGGCCAAAAAAGATCCGACACGCGAAGGTCGCTATGAAGTTGAGGTTGAAACAATCAAAGCCTTAGCTTTAAGCGAATCCGAATTACCGCTTGCCGTCAATGATAAAAATGAAACGGAAACTTCGGCAAGCATTCGCCATCAATATCGTTTTTTGGATTTACGCAAACCGAAAAACATGCTTATTATGAAACTTTCAAGTGCTTTTGACAGATATTATCGCGAATATTTATTTAATCATGGGTTTATTGAAGTCCACACGCCAAAAACCATGCCTACCCCGTCTGAAAGTTCATCCGATTTGTTCGAAGTCAAATATTTCGATCGTCCGGCTTATTTGGCACAATCGCCGCAACTTTATAAACAAATGGCCATTGCCGCCGGTTTGGAAAAAGTATTTGAAGTCGGCCCTATTTTCCGTGCCGAAAAATCTTTCACCAGCCGTCATGCCACCGAATGCACGTCATATGATGTGGAAGTATCTTTTATTAAAGACCATAACGACATTATGGAATTGGAAGAAAATCTGATTGTTTATATTTTAACCAAAATCAAAGAAAACTATGCAGATGAAATCAAATCCATATACGGTCTTGAAGTTAATGTGCCAAGTCTTCCGTTCCCGCGCATCACAATGGCGGAAGCCAAAAAGTTGCTCGGTTCGAAAGATTTTGAATCCGATTTAACAACCGAAGAAGAAAAGGCTCTCGGCGACTATTTTCAAGCAAAAGGTCAAGACTTTGTCTTTTTAACGGACTTCCCTATTTCGGTTCGTCCGTTCTATCACAAATACTATGAAGACAAGCCTTGCACAAAATCCGCAGACCTTATTTATCGCGGTCTTGAAATCACAACGCTTGCACAACGCGAAGAGCGTTATGACGTACTTGTCAGCCAACTTAAAGCCAAAGGATTAGGCACCAAAGATATCCAATGGTATCTTGATTTCTTCCGCTACGGTATGCCGCCGCACGGCGGTTGGGGCTTGGGCGGTGCTCGCTTTATCATGAAATTGCTCGGCATAGAGCACATTCGTGATGCGATGTTTATATATCGCGGTGTGAACAACCTGAACCCGTAACCAACAAAAAAATCCGTCGATATCCTCGGCGGATTTTTTTTATTCAAACGATATATTCATATATTGATTTTTAAAACAAATCGATATACAACAAGCCCCGAATTGAAATTTTTAATTTTATTATTATGTTCTTAATACTTATTTGCGCATTCGTTTTTGCGCTCGTTGTTGTATATTTTCTGTGCTGTCATCGACAAACCCTGCCGTCTGGAAAAAACTTTCCTTGCGAGCAGATTTTGAAAGATATTTCCCCTGACCGTCTCAAATCTTCTTATTGCCAAGCGGATTTGGAATGTCTGTCATTATATGCTAAGCATATGATTACTCAAAGCACTCTTTCCAGCACAAAAAAAACATTATTATGGATAGAGATAGATCGTAAATTAGATACGGTGCTCTATGGTTTATCTTCAAAAAAAGCATCAGTTAAAAACTGATGCTTTTTTAACAACCGCACTCTTTTATCAAAACAAATAACTCTTGACAATTTTGTACAATAGAGCTATTCAATAACACATAAAATTTATTATTAATCCTTAAATATCCTACAATTATGAACATTATTCGAAAAATTCGCTTTCACCTTAAGGTGTGGCGACGGACACTGTCTATTGATGATTTCGCATTACTGCTCGCTTGGAGTTCGTCCCTCTTTGATCCGTCTCCAAACGAAAAAATGGCTCAGCGCTTGCTTAAAAAATATTTCAAGCACCCTTTAAGTTCCGAAGAACTCACTTTGCTTGCCGACGAGAAATATTTAACCGCGCAGAATCTTTTTCTTGAAGCACTCAAGCAAAGACCTATGATCGATAAAGAGCAAAACTTTTTGGTCGGTGCCATGCCTTGGAATTTTCTCAAACGTTTTCCGGCAAAGCTTTCCGACGCTTATGTTTCGGTGCTGTTTGCCAAGCGCAATCCGCTCAAAATCGCCGCTTATTGCCACGATTTTGATTTACCTTCGAGGTTTGAAAAAGAATTGCTTGCCAAATATCGTCAATCTCTGATGCGCCGGGATGAAAAAATGTTTTACCGCAACACTTTCGGTAAAACTGAAATCAACGGTTGGCACAAGGCTTTAATAAGTTACCTTGAAGGCAGCGGCAACCGCTTTTTAAGCATAGAGTCGCAAAGTCAAATACTTGACTTCAACGATGATGAAATAACCCAAAAGCTTGTTTCGCGTGCAAGTATTGCCGACCACTTCATCTATCGCAACAACCTCAAAAAACTTATTGAGAACAATAATGTTGAAGCCGTCAGGTTGTTGCTCCGCGAAAGTTATATCATACCGGAGTTCAAAGATTTGCTCTTAAAGCATATGCCTCAATTAAAAACGCAGTATGACATTGCCGAGGAGAGGCGATATTGGTATGAAAAAGAACAAAAA
>JAGCOI010000074.1 GCA_017645485.1 Alphaproteobacteria bacterium
ACATCAATATCGGCACTGATTGTAATATCCGAATAATATTTGTCACCTATCTCGGCCGCACTTTCAAAATAAGCCTTATACATATTTCCGTTGCCAAACATACCATATACATTGCCGTTACCCGTACTCGTAATGTTAATTGCGGATGCCGTTACCCCTTGAACAATGCCGTTATCAACAACAAAATAGTTGTTATAAAGATTTTGCGCCGCCGCGGAATACATGCCGTACACCTGACCGTCACCGGCTTTTGTTATATTGATTTCGTGTGATAAATCACCAATCACGTGGTGGACTTCATCTTCGCCTTCGCCGGCCGGTTCATCATCATAAGCCAGATGGGCATACGCATTGGCAAAATCCGTTTGTGCCGGACCGCGCTCACCATAGTTATTGCCGGCATCATAATACAACCCGTAAACATGTTCGTATGTATTACTGTTCAAGCTGATGTTACCGTCACTGTTATAATTTATGTTGATATAGCGCCCCATATAATCCGTCGGATTACCGAGTAAATCCACTTTTTGACGCACACAATCACCGGCTGCGTTTCGGCCGTAACCCGGACCGCAATTATTGCACAAATCACCGTCATTATAACCCGTATCACACACGCATTTTGTACCTTGTTGTTGCCCATGCTCCGCATTACAATTTAAAGGCACATAACAGTTGCCCTTATAATAATGTTCGTAGCCCGTATCACACACGCAGGCACCATCAACATAATGTCCGTGTTGACAACTTTTGGCATCATCTCCGCCGCCACCGCCGCCGGACAAAGCAACCGCCGTACCCGCACCTGCGGCAACAACACCCGCACCGATAAGCGCCTTGGTTGTAAAACTCATACCGGCAAACGCGCCCTTATTGGCCGCCACCGCCGTATCCATATTTTTAACCGGATTTATAATTACGCTTTTCATAAAGTTCTGATATCCGTTCACTTCCCAAGTACATGAGTGATACGGATTGGCACCCGCTTGTAAAAAAGCCTTAAAAGCCTGCCTGTTTCTGTTTTTTGCCGCCACACAAAGCCCCGTATCTCCGTTTGCATTGACCGAATCAATATTCAAACCTCTTGAACGCGCATTATTAATGGCCGAAACATTACCTTTAGCCGCCAAATTATAAAGAGCATTGAAACTCTCCGGAGACAGTTCCTGCAAATAAGCTTCCGCTCTAAATGCACTCAACACCAGTGCGGCACACAAAACAAAACGAGAAAACCTCGCAACCATACTTTTTCCTCAAAACAAAAAGCTTTTTATTTTGAGCAAGTATAGCTTTCAATCGTAAATATTATATTAAAATGAGCCTATTCTTAAATATTCAAACCCGAGTTTTTTAAGCTCTGACGCATTAAGTAAATTTCTTAAATCGGCTATTTTTTTCTTATTCATCAGAAGGGCTAAGTGCTCAAAATCCAAACTTTGAAATGCCGGCCATTCGGTCAAAACGGCCACCGCATCGGCACCCTTAAAAACATCTTCCGCCGTTAAGGCATACTCAATTTTATCTTCAAAAACTTTTTGCGCATTTTTTGTTGCCTGATAATCAAAAGCTTTCACCCGTGCACCTTTTTCAATTAAAGAGGCAATAATATCCATTGCCGGACTTTCGCGCACATCATCCGTACCGTTTTTAAAGGCCAATCCCAAAACACCGATTTTTGCGTTCGGCAAATCTTTAATCATACCCAAAATACGCTCCGCCATTTCTTCT
The DNA here is from genome assembly GCA_017645485.1 of Alphaproteobacteria bacterium. Lineage (GTDB taxonomy): Bacteria > Pseudomonadota > Alphaproteobacteria > RF32 > CAG-239 > UBA1254. Next base: position 1,729 of record JAGCOI010000074.1, read on the forward strand.
TTCCGCGCTTTGTTTCCCTCAATCGTTTGTTTAATCAAACTTAAATCAACACCGTATTTCTCTCCCATTAAGGCCATTGCCGTTGTATCTTTCGGAAAACAACTGCCGCCGAATCCCGGCCCGGCATTCAAAAACTTTTCACCGATACGTTTATCAAGTCCCATACCCTTAGCCACTTCATCAATATCGGCACCGGATTTTTCACAAAAATCGGCAATCTCGTTAATATAATGAATTTTCATGGCTAAAAACGCATTTGAGGCATATTTAATTGTTTCGGCAGATTGTCTTTTCACAAAAAGCATTTGTGTCTTGCCATCAAATGGCGCATAAAGTGTTCTAATCACGTTTTCAGACCGCTCACTGTTGCATCCGGCAACTATTCTGTCCGGATGAAAAAAGTCATACAAGGCATACCCTTCTCTTAAAAATTCCGGCAAAGAAATCACATCAAAATCGGCATTCGGATTTTTTTCTTTGATAATTTCTTCCACTTTTTGCCCCGTACCGACAGGCACGGTCGATTTATTTGCCACAACCGTATATCCCGTTAAATACAAAGCCAATTCTTCCGCTGCTTCATATATATATCTTAAATCGGCTTCTTTGGTTTGAGGATGCGGCGGTGTGCCGACGGCCAAAATCACGATATCGGCATTTTCAACGCCTTCTTTAACGGATGTCGTAAAACTGAGTTTACCGCTTTCAACGGTTTTAAAAAACAATGCTTCCATACCTTCTTCATAAAGCGTCAGCTTATTTTCTTTCAAGGCACTGACTTTTGTCTCATCTTTATCTATACAAACCACATCATTGCCCAAACTGGCAAATCCGATACCCGACGGAAGCCCGACATACCCTGTGCCGATAATCGCAATTTTCATTCTTCTTCGCCTTTTCTGTTTAAAACGTCACAAACATCGTCATAATCAAATCCCGCCCGCAACAAACAAGCCATATCCTTTTGCCGACAGTTTTTCCGTTCTTGGTCATTTGTACGATACGGACCGATATGTTTTTTACGCGCAAATTTCAACGCATTTGATTTATCATCATAATTTTGCGTGTCAAGTAAATTTTGAGCCACATCCGCATCTATACCTTTTTGTTGCAGTTTTATTTTAATAAACCGTGCCGATTTGCCGGCCGCCAGATAGTCTTTAATTTTACATTCGGCATAACGCGCGTCGTTCACATACCCGAGTTTTTGAAATTCATCTAAAAGTTCATCAATCCAGATTAAGGCCTGTTCAATTTTAAAATCTTCGTTTTCAAAGGCATATTTTTTCACTCTTTTGAGCAACACTTCTCTTAAGTTGTAAACAGAAGTTTCAAAACGCTGTAAATAATACAACCCTATATTTTTAAGCCGTTCTTTGGTTATTTTTTTTTGTTTTTTTCGGCATATTGCCGATTTATCAAAACTCATTCTTGAAAAATCTTTCAAATCACATTAAATTGCCTTAACAAAACGCTTCATTATAATAAGGAATTATCTCGTTGGCTACTCAAAATTTTGATACTTGCACATCATTTTATTTACAAAACGGCGCTGTTTTAGGTCGAATTGTGCGCTTAAACAATGTGTTACAAGAAATCTTAAACAAACACAAATATCCCGCAAACGTTGCCAATGCCGTTGCCGAAACAACCGCGCTTGCCGTGCTTTGCGCTTCACGCTTAAAATTTCAAGGTTTATTCACGCTTCAAATGCAAGGTAAAGGTCCCGTTTCTCTTATTGTTTCCGATATCACGGCCGACGGTAAAATTCGCTCAACGGCAAAATTTGACGAACAAAAACTTGATGCCGCCAAAAGTTTACGTAAAACGCAAGACATCATTGAAGAAACACCTCATTTAATCGGCGGCGGTTATCTGGCATTAACCGTAGACGAACAAAACGGCCTGCCGCCTTATCAGGGCGTTGTCGGTTTGCAGGGCAAAAATTTAAGCGAAATTGCGTTGCGCTATTTCAAAAATTCCGAGCAAACGGATACAATTATCAAGCTTTTCGTAAAAAACGGCGACGCAAACAAACAACCTCTTGCCGGCGGTATAATTTTACAAAAAATCCCCTTAAAGGGCGGCCGTCAATCTCAGGAAAATCAATCGGACATCACGCAAACATGGGAAGATTGTCAAGCCTTTATCGACACGTTAAAATCAGATGAAATGCTTGATTTTTCGCTCAGTCAGGAACAAATTTTGCACCGCCTTTTTCATCGGCAAAACCTCGTTATATCAGATATAAAATCTTATCGGTTCGGTTGCCGTTGCAGTCGTGAAAAGCTCAAAAAAACCTTGCTTTCTTTCGGTTCGAAAGAACTTGAAACTTTATATAACAACGAAGGCAAAATAGAGGCGACCTGCCATTTTTGTTCGCAAAAATATATTTTTGAAAAAGATGAGTTTGAAACAAAACAAAAAAACTTGCAATAAGGTCTTTTTTGTATTACAAAAAATTATTCTCAAGAATAAGAGGAAAAGATATGTTTAAACTTTATCGTTTTTTTGTTTTAGCTTTTTTGTTAATGCTGGGCGCATGCGCCTCCAATAAAGATGTCGGTGAAACGCGTCGTTATGTCGAACCTCGTTTCAATGAACAAAAGCCCATTGATTTGCTTGTCAGCAAGGTCAACATTGTTTCTGATTTCACACCTTCTTTTACGCGCCCGAATGTTGAACATTTGTTTCCCGTCTCTCTTGAGCGCACGGCTAAAATTTGGGCAACAGACCGCCTGCATGCAACAGATTTTTCATCGGCAAGAACGGCTGATTTTATCATTCAAGATGCAAGCGTTACCGAAAAGCTTGAAAAAGCGTCCGATATCTTCCATAAAGACAGCTTAAAATATCATGCCACACTGTCTGTTGTTCTTAAAATCACCGATCCTAACGGATCAACCGCACAAACCTCAATTGAGGCTTGGCGCGAACTCGGCATTCCGGCCGATATGCAAATTGATGAAAAAGAAAAATACTGGCACGAAATGGTCGAAAAATTAATGGTCGATTTCAATAAGAAGATGCAGGAAAACATAGAACAATATCTTAACATGTATGTTAAAGACAGTATCTCCGTTTTTGAATACTAAATCCACCGCATACACCGCTTCTATTTTAAACCGTCATCGCGCATGAGGATGAAAATAACCTCAAAATGTCATTGCGCATACCCCACCCTGTCATTCCGGAATCGAAGAAGAGCAAGCGGCAAAGCCGTCGCGCTCCACTTGTTGGAGTTCGTCATGCTGGAATCGAAGAAGAGCAA
>JAGCOI010000075.1 GCA_017645485.1 Alphaproteobacteria bacterium
ATCATCCGCTCGTCCCGCGGTTGGCGCCGCGATGGTATTTTTTGTTTTTGTGTTGATGGGGTTGCCGCCGTTTTGTTTGTTTTTAACCGAATTTATGATGATGATGGGGGAAGTCAGGCATGCTTTTATTATTTATGCCGTTTTAATCAGTATGGTGATGTTTGTGCCGGTTTATTTAAAAATTGTGCAAACGATTGTTTTTTTACCGCGCGAGCAAAATTTTGACAGAGTGGATTTTGCATTATATATCGGTTTGTTGTTTTATACGGCTTTGATTGTGATTTTGAGTGTTAAACCGCAATATTTTTTGATTCAGGAAACACTTTTGAAAGGTGTTTTGTAAATGCAAAAAAAAGGTATGTGGTTTTATGAGGATTTACCTGTTGTTTCAAGCACAAACGACGCGGTTGTCGATTTGTGGCAAAAAGTAAAAACGCAATGTATTGTATCTGCTAAAGAACAAACAAACGGTCGCGGCAGGCTGGGGCGTGTGTGGGAAGCTCAAGCGGGTAATTTGTTTGTTTCGTTTGCTTATGAGGTTTTAACGCAAAATATCGGACATCAGGTGATTATAAGCGCTTTGGCCGTGTTTGAAACCATACGTTTTTTTGCACCTTTTTGTGATGTTAAAATAAAATGGCCGAATGATGTTTTTGTTGAAGGTAAAAAAATATCGGGTATTTTGTTTGAAAAAGGTCCGGAAAATTGTTGGATTATGGGGGTTGGGGTTAATGTTGCACAAACACCTAAAGTCAGTAATCTTTTATATGAAGCCACATCTTTGGCCGATTTGAATATTAAAACAAGTCGGTCGGTTGTTTTGGAAAAATTAATTGAGGAATTTGATAAACTGCAGGTAAAATATAAAGCAAACGGTTTTTCTTATATAAAAGGCTTATGGCTTGACAATTGTTATTTGCGTGGTAAAAAAGTGGTTATTAAACAAAATAATACGACAACGGAAGGCGTTTTGAGCGATTTGGATAATAACGGCAGTTTGATATTAAAAACAAACGAAGGGCTTAAAACAATCTTTGTCGGGGATTTATTTAAAAAGGATGATAAATGAGTTTTAAAAAAGACGGATTATATTTTGTGGCTTTGGGCGGTTCCGATGAAATAGGTATGAATATGTATGCCTATGCCTCAAAAGGTAAGTGGATAGTTGTTGATGCGGGATACGGTTTTTTAAATGACGACTATCCGCCGATGGATATGTGTTATGCTTCTGCGGAATTTTTGAAAGAATATGCCGATGATATTGAGGGGCTTTTTATTACGCATGCGCATGAAGACCACATGGGTGCTGTGGCGCATATTTTGCCGGTGTTGAAATGCGCTGTTTATGCAACGCCTTTTGCAATGGGGTTGATTAAAGACAGATTAAAAGAATATCAAATGGCTGATATTGTGCCCTTAAATGTGGTGCATTCGGGTGATGTGATTAAAACAAGTGCTTTTGAAGTTAAGTTTATTTCGTTAACGCACTCGGTTCCCGAAACATGCGGCCTGTTTATTAAAAGCGATTTTGCAAATGTTTTTCATGCAACGGATTGGCGTTTTGATAACGGAAGGCTGGAAAGCCTTATTCAAACGGATTATGCTTCGCTGACACAAGCGGCGACGGACGGTGTTGATATGTTTGTATGTGATTCTACGAATATTTTGGTTGAATCTCAACAACCGAGCGAATCCGAAATAAGAAAAAATTTAATTGAACTTATTCCTCAAATAGAAGGGGGGATTGTGGTTACCTGTTTTGCTTCTAATTTAATGCGTTTGGAAAGTTTGATTTTAGCGGCTGATGCCGCAAACAGAACGCCTGTTTTGATGGGCAGAAGTTTAGAGCATAATATGACACTTGCCAAAGAATGCGGTTATTTTAAGGATTTGCCTGCGACATACAGCCCCGAGCAGGTGCAAGGATTGACCTCGGATAAGGCGCTTTATATTTGTACCGGTTCGCAGGCAAATTACAGGAGTGCGCTCAGCATTATAGCAAACGGCGAAAGTAAATATGTGAAACTTGATAAAGATTATACCGTGATTTTTTCTTCGAAAATTATTCCGGGTAATGAAGAAAAAATTGAACGTATGCAAGAAAAGATGATTGCCGACGGTGTTAAAGTTATTACCGAAGAAACGGCACCGATTCATACATCCGGGCACGCCTCGAAAGAAGAATTAAGAGAAATGTATGCCATCTTAAAGCCGAAAATCGTTTTTCCGGTGCATGGCGATAAGCGCTTTATCAGAGAACATAAACGTTTTGCGCTTTCATGCGGGGTGCCTGAAGTGGAGTCGTGTAAAAACGGCGATTTGTTTTATCTGCACGACGGGCATATTGAAAAAATCGAAGAGGTTTTTACCGATATTATCGGTGTTGACCACGGCAGAAGCGTTCCTTTGTCTTCAGAGCTTGTTAAAATGCGCCGACGTATTGCTTATAACGGTATTTTATTTATTTCCGCGCTTGTGTCGAAAGACAACAGGTTGCTTGATTTGGATATTACGTCGCCCGATATTTTGGATTTTGATGCGTTTGAACAATTGGCTGCAGACATAAAAAAAGAAATGATGCCCGTTTTGGATAAGGATATTTCGGAACGCGGATTAAATGCGCATACGAAAGATATTATCAAAAGCAAAATAAGAAAGGCTGTTTTTAATCAGACGGATATGAAACCCGTAACCGTTTTACACATTTTTCAAGAAGGAGAAAATCAATGTCAATAACACCCGAAAAATTAAAAAAAGGCGATAAAGTGATGATTGTTGCACCCGCAAGGGGCTTAAAGCTTATCAGTGCGGAATGTCGTAAAATTGCCGAAGAACGCCTCGAAAATATGGAGCTTGAGTTTGTGTTTGCAAAAAACACAACAGATGAAAATTTTGATATGTTTGGCTCTTCAAGTGTTCAAAAACGGGCTCAAGACATTAATCAAGCTTTCGGCGATAAGTCCGTTAAAGCCGTTGTAACGGTTATCGGGGGCTTTAATTCAAACGAAATTTTAAAATATATTGATTATGATTTAATCAAAAAGAATCCGAAAATTTTTATGGGTTTTTCGGATATTACGGCACTTCACGCCGCCATTTATGCCAAAACGGGTCTTGTGACCTATTATGGCCCGCACTATAGCTCGTTTGGTATGAAAAAAGGGTGTGAATATACCGTTGAAAATGCCGTCAAAATGCTTTTTGAAAACGGTGAACATGAATTATTGCCTTCAGATGAGTGGAGTGATGATAAGTGGTATATTGATCAGGAAAATCGCGAATTTATTAAAAATGAAGGCTGGTGGCAAATAAGAAGCGGAAATGCGGCAGGTACGATTATCGGCGGTAATTTATGCACGTTTATCTTAAACAACGGCACACCGTTTGAACCAAAGTTTGAAAAAGACACAATATTGTTTATTGAGGATGATGAAATGTCGGATTTGGCAACTTTCGACCGCAACTTACAAGCTTTAATCAATCGGGCGGATTTTGAAAATGTGAAAGGTCTTGTTATCGGGCGTTTCCAAAAAGCTTCCAAAGCAACACGCGAAGAACTTGAGTTTGTTTTGGATAAGAGAGAGCTTAAAAATATGCCGATTATCGCCAATATTGATATGGGGCACACAACCCCGATTGCAACGATACCGCTCGGCGGTAAGGCACGCATTGAAAACGGCAGGATTTTTATTAAAGATTAGGCTTATATAAGTACTTTATTTTATAAATTGAGTATAAAAACAAAAAAAAATATTGCAAAGGTTGCAAATATGGACTAACGTTTATAGCGTATCGTTGATACATAGTCAAAGAAGTTAACTTTATAAAGGATATATTTTCATGAAAAAATTTGTATTACTCGGCGGTGTTGCCTGCTTATTCGCAGCTAATGCACAAGCCTTAGAATTGTCACCTTATATCGGTGCAGATTATAACTATACGATGACACATCATGCAAAGTCTGATGCCGGTTTATTGCCTTCTAAGTATCATACAGGTACTTTTGCTTTCGGTACATATGTCGGCCGTTATGCTGCTCTTGAAGGTTTTGCTGAATTTTCAAAATACGAAGATAAAAAAGGTAATCGTTTGAACTATCGTGCATTCGGTGCTGATTTGTTAGGTGTTTTGCCGTTTGGTTGTCATGATCAATTCAAATTGTTAGGCTCTGTCGGTGCCGGCCGTTATTACAACAAAGCAAGATTGACAACAGTTGCCGGAAAAGAAACAGTTGATGAATATGATTGGGGTTATCGTTTTGGTGCAGGTGCACAATATGACATCAATGAAAATTGGGCAATACGTACAATGTATCACCATGTTGTGTTTAACAAACCTCATTTTGCATACACCAACTTAGATGCATTCTCAGTCGGTGTGCGTTATAACTTTTAAGATAAATGATTTTTAGAGGTAAAAAAAACCACGCTTAAAAAAGCGTGGTTTTTTATTGGGTTGTTTGTCAGAGGTCGGCAATCACATCCATACTGACAATAATATCCGGCTCATCAACCATGCCGTTGTAGCCGTCGCCTTTTTTTATGTTGTCAACATATTCCATACCGGATGTAACCTCGCCCCAAACGGTGTATTGTCCGTTAAGCCACGGGGCATCCGCAAAGCAGATGAAAAACTGGCTGTCTGCCGAGTCCGGATTGGCCGCTCTGGCCATGGAAACCGTGCCGCGTTTGTGTTCTTTTTTGTTAAATTCGGCTTTCAGTTTTTTGCCTGAACCTCCCGTTCCTGTTCCTAAAGGACATCCTGTTTGCGCCATAAAGCCGTCTATGACGCGATGAAATTTTAAGCCGTTATAAAAACCTTGACGCACCAGTTCTTTAATGCGTGAAACATGAGAAGGGGCTATATCTTCAAACATTTCTATAACAACATCACCATCTTTTAATTTTAATACAAGTGCGTTTTCAGGATCTTTGACATTGTATGAGTGCTTTATTTTTTTGTGTCTTGCATTACTCATTTCAAGCTTTTTTGTTTCATTGGCGGCAAGGTTTTTTGTTTTTGTACCGCCTAAATTTTTTGTTTCGGATTTTTTTAAAAGTTCTGACATTTTTCCCTCCGTAAGATTGCTTCTAAAATGTATTTAGTTTTTCTGTAAGATAAAATCAACCCGTTGTTCGGGGTTTAAATTTTTAGGATAACGTTTTTCGGCATGTTTGATGGCTTTTATTAAACCGGCCGAATTGGCAATTTGAATGGCAAGACCGGGGCGTGCGTTAAGTTCCAACATCATCGGACCTTTATTTTCATCTAAGACAATATCGGCCCCCAAATAACCGAGCCCTGTCATTTCGTAAGCTTTTGCGGCAATAAGCAAATGTTCGCGCCAAAACGGTACACAAAGCGTTTTTAAATCTGCTTTCGTATCCGGATGAATTTGTATGGGCATATTGTGTTGAACGGCCGTTAAGGTTTTGCCGGTTTTGATATCAAGACCGACACCGACGGCGCCCTGATGTAAATTGGCACGACCGCCCGATTCCGATGTGGCAAGACGCGTCATGGCCATAATCGGATAGCCTTTATAAACAATAATACGGACATCAGGCACACCCTGATAGCTGAATTTTTCAAAAATGTTTGAAAAATGGACCATTTCTTCGATTAAAGCCACATCATATTGCCCGCCTAAGCTGTATAAACCGCTTAAAATGTTGGAAATATGCTGATAAACCTGCGCATAGGTTAAGTTTTTTTCAGAAGCGGTGGTATAAATATCTTTATCCCATTTTTTAATAACAAGTACGCCTTTGCCCCCGCTGCCGTGTGCCGGTTTGATAACAAATTCTTTGAAACCTTTGACCATATCCGGAAAGTGTTTCACTTCGTGCTGATATTCGATAATGGCTATTTTTTTTGTGGTGTTGATACCGTTTTCAACGGCAAGCTCTTTTGTTTTGACTTTGTCGTCAACAAGCGGATATAAACGACGCTTATTTAATTTTGATATTACTTTATAATTTCGGGCATTCATGCCCAAAATGCCGATGTTTTTCAGTTTTTTTGACACTTGCCCCAAAAAAAACATCTTATTTTCCTTTAACCAAAGGGTAAAAACGCTTGAGTTCGGTTAATCTGTAGCCGGTATATGTGCCGAGCAACATCACAACAAATAAGATAACAAGATTTATCTCATTGAAGGCAAACATAAAATGACGAATCGTTTCGGAAGCAATAACCGAATATGTAGCTATGGCGGTTATCATGGTCCAAAAAGTTTCTTTTAAGGCGTTTTTGGGACCTTCTTCTTCCCATGTAATGGATAAACGCTCAATAACCCATGCGGTAATGATAATCGGAAAATAAACGGCCGATGAGGTTATTTGAGATTCGTATTGATGACCGATAACGGCCATAAACTGAATGATTAAAATAACAAAAATAACAACCGATGAAATGCGCGGTACCAAAAGTAAATTTAATCTTGTGAGAAAAGCTCTTAAAGTGATACCGACGGTTATAATAATGCCAAAACAAATCAGGCCGGCTAAAAATCCGGTTTGAACCAAGGACATGGCCACAAGCATCGGAGTAAATGTGCCCATGGTCGGTACACCGACAATGTTACGCATTAAGACAACAACTAAAATTCCGAGCGGAAATACCATGAGCCATTTTAAAATATTTTGCTCGGCAAGCGGTAGATTGTATATGGAAAAAGCATAGTATTTTGCGGTTGATGTAGCGCCTGCACGATGCTCTGCCATGGCTGAAGAATCCGTAACCGATTTTAAGACAGAAAAACGAATTTGAGAATGTGTGCCGCCCTCAACATCAAACAATGAGGCATTACCGCGCTGAAAAATGACAAAGTTTTTGGGTAAGCCTTGCGCCGCCGTGCGTAAGTCGTATAAATGCCATGTTTCGTTTTCAAACGCTTCGAGCATTAAATCTGCGGTAGATGTTTTTTTGCCCTCTATTAACTTAACACCGCGTACCAAACGTGTCGGGATTTGTTTTAGTGCAAGTAAATCTTGGATATGTTCCGCACGTGTTTGCAAATTTGCTTTAATCGGCAATAATGTTTCAACACTTTCATTTAAGGGTGATTGATTGAACAGTTTAATCATTTGTTGAACACTGTTGCCCTCAAGAGTTGATGCCGCCGCCCATATTTCTTCAACGGTTTGTAATTGTTGTTCATCGTATATCGGTTGTTTTATTTCAGGTATTTTTTTTTGATGTAAGATCACCGACGGCAG
>JAGCOI010000076.1 GCA_017645485.1 Alphaproteobacteria bacterium
AATTAATACAAAAGATAAATATGCACCCAATCCGAAAGAAAACTGGTCTTTGGAAATTTTGCCGAATTATTACGCATTTGAACGGCGCGGTACATTTTTTTGGAAAGATATTTATCCGACGGCTAAGTTAATTACAACCCTTAAAATCAATGATGTGGTGGAAGCAACTTTTGACAGGGCCGATAAGTTGGAAAGCGGTTTTTCCAAAATTAAAAGCTGGGTACAACAACAATTTGAAAACCATCCGGATAAACAGCAGTTACAGCTTTTGTTTCGCGTTAAAAAAATGTCTGGTGGTAGTATTTATTTACGTCCGTTGCATATTGCACAAGAAGATAACGGAGATGTTAAATCCTGGCAATGTACAATTAGTAAATTTAAGCAATATAAATGTCATAAAGTTTCTGTTACGCCGACAGGGCAAGTTTTAAGAGGATAAGGTTATGCACGGCAATATTATTGAAATAGGAACGGATAACAAAAAGTTATCGGTTCAGGCCGGCTTTTTGCGTATCAGTGAGCAAAATGAGGTTATTAAAGACATTCCGTTTGATTTGATTTTAAGTGTGGTTATTGCCTCGCCGACCGTTTTTTATACGCAGCCTTTGTTGCAACGCTTGGCAGAAGAGGGTATTCCGCTTATTGTTTGCGGCAAAAATTTTGTGCCGAGCGGCATTTATTTACCGCTTATCGGACATTACAAACAAAGCCGTATGCAACGTTTGCAATTTGACGCAAGTCTTGTTTTGCAAAAAAGGTTATGGCAACAAATTGTTAAAGAAAAAGTCAGACAACAGGCGGCTGTTTTGCAAAAATTAAATAAACAAGATTTATTAACGCCGCTTATTACAAAAATTAACTCAGGTGACAGTACAAATATTGAAGCAACGGCGGCTAGAAGATATTTTACGGCATTGTTCGGTAAAGATTTTAAGCGAGATGCAGATGCCGAAGGGATAAATTCGTTTTTAAATTACGGCTATGCCGTGATGCGTGCATGTGTGGCACGTTTTGTTGTGGCTGTCGGTTTAAATCCGGCGTTGTCCGTAAAACATCAAAATCAGCTTAATCCGCTTTGTTTGGTGGATGATTTAATGGAACCTTTTCGCCCTTTGGTGGATTATACGGTGTATCAAATATTTATTGAAAATCATTTATCTGAAAACGAAACACTGGTGCCGGCGTATAAAAAAATACTATCCGGTATTTTAGATTTGAATTTGAAAGCGAAAAATGAAATATCGCCGGTCTATCTGATTATTGAAGATTTTGTGCGTCAATATGCCGATTCCGTTTCAGAAAAACAAGTTATGTTATTTTCAAAATATGTGTTGCCAGATGTTTAATAAGCCGGATTTAAAATTAATGTGGATGATGGTTATGTTTGATTTGCCGACGGATACCCAGAAAGATCGTAAACGGGCAAGTGATTTTAGGAATTTTTTGCAACAAAAAGGATTTTCGATGGCGCAATTTTCGGTTTATTTTCGTTTTACGGGCAGTCGGGAAGAAAGTGCAAAGTATGTGCGTGCAGTTAAAAAAAATGCACCTGAGATTGGGGATATCTGTATCTTATTTTTCACGGATAAGCAGTTTGGCGATATAATTCATATAAGAAACAGGCAAAGTGATTCGCTTGATAAAAAGGCTGTACAATATGAACTTTTTTAAGAAAAATAAGTCGTTTTTAAAACAAAAAGATGCTAGAAAATTATTGAAAATCAATACGTTATCTAACATCTATTATAGCATATAGGAAATTCTAGTCAAGTCGCAACAGATAAGCATAATACCCTAAATACTCAACCATTATAGCATATAGGAAATTCTAGTCAAGTCGCAACACGCTCGGATTTAAAGAACCCGTTATCTCTATTATAGCATATAGGAAATTCTAGTCAAGTCGCAACATCGTGTTTAAGCGGTTGTTTCTTTTTGTTATTATAGCATATAGGAAATTCTAGTCAAGTCGCAACCTCTAACGAACGCTTGCGGATGTGCTTTTTATTATAGCATATAGGAAATTCTAGTCAAGTCGCAACTACAGCGATAAGTATGGTATCAACTGCACAATTATAACCTATAGGATTTTGTTTGAACAGGTAATTAGCGTATCCCTGAATCCCCTTGCCCCAGCTCTGAAGCGGTGAACTGTTCACGATCCCCTTCCCCCACAGTTCAATCAGCTTCTTCTGTCCAACACCGCCATTCATCACCAGATGGATGTGCATCCGCTGATCCGCGTCATGACCGATGGCGTAAATGTATTTCAGATCCGGCAGGTTGTTCTTCTCCCGCCAGCGCTTC
>JAGCOI010000077.1 GCA_017645485.1 Alphaproteobacteria bacterium
AATTTAAAAATGGATTTAAATAATTGGATTGTCGAAAAAGCAGATGAGGCTACTGCCGAAGTTACAAAGAATCTTGAAGATTTCCGTTTTTCGGATGCCGCAAATGCCGTATATCAATTTGTTTGGGGAACTTTCTGCGATTGGTTCATAGAACTCTCAAAACCGGTCTTTTACGGCACGGATGAAGCCCAAAAGAAAGAAACACGTGAAACGGCCGCCTATGTCTTAGATAGAATTCTTATTATTTTACATCCGTTTATGCCGTTTATCACAACGGAAATATGGAATAAAACAGCTCAACACGATGTTAAGCTCATTCACGCACCGTGGCCGCACGTTCAATTAAAACCCCAATCTCAAAATGCCATTGATTGGGCAATTGATTTAATTTCTGCCGTACGTTCGCTTAAATCCGACTTAAACCTGCCGGCAAACGTTAAACCTAATTTGTTCTTAAAAGATTTGAAAACAAACTATTTAAGTCAAACGGCAGATATGATTAAAACGCTTGCACGTGTCGATAATGTCGATATTTTGGATGCACAAATTACCAAAGACATGGTTCACGGCACATTCTCGGGCGGTCTCTTTTTAATTCCCTTAAAAGGTGTTGTTGATTTTGAAGCCGAACGCGCACGTTTAACAAAAGAAATTTCCGCTGTTCAAGGGCGTATTAAAGGTTATGAGGCAAAGCTCACAAATGAAAATTTTGTTGCCCGCGCGCCTCAAAACATTGTTGACGAACAAAAACAGCGTTTGAGTGAAGCAAAAGAAGAACTTACAAAACTTACTGAAGCTTTTGAACGTATCAAAGAATTATAATTTTTTTAGGAGAATATCTGATGAAAAAAACTTTATTATCTCTTCTGGCAGTTGCCTTTTTATCTGCTTGCGCCACAGATCCTTATACGGGTGAAAGCAAGGTTTCAAAGACAGCATGGGGAACGGGTATCGGCACAGCAGTTGGTGCGGGTGTCGGTGCTTTAATCGGCGGTGAAAAAGGTGCTCTTATCGGTGCGGGTGTCGGCGCAGGTGTCGGCGCGGCAAGCGGCGGCTATATGGATATTCAGGCAAGAAAATTGCGTGAACGTTTACAAGTCACCGGCGTTCAAGTCGCTCGTGACGGCGACAATCTACGTCTTATCATGCCCAATGCCATCACATTTAACACAAACGAAGATGTTATGAAAACAAGCGCAAACCAGGTTTTGGATTCTGTTGCACTCGTTGCCAAAGAATATGATAAAACAAATCTTCAGGTTTTGGGTTTTACCGATAGTACCGGCAACGATAAAATATACATTCCGCTCTCTCAGCGCAGAGCAACAACGGTTGCCAATTATTTGAAACTTCGCGGTGTCAGTGCTACACGTTTATCGGTTGCGGGTATGGGGGCTTCAAATCCTATTGCTTCAAACGCCACACCTGAGGGCAGAGAGCAAAATCGTCGCGTTGAAATCTATTTAATTAACGCACAATAATCATTTTCTTCAAAGGCCTCTTTAGAAGAGGCCTTTTGTTTTTTTTACCAATAACTGCGCATCAAAAAATTAATAAAATCTCAAACATTTCCGTATATATTCAAAAGAGTTTATTTTAGGAGACGTAGAT
>JAGCOI010000078.1 GCA_017645485.1 Alphaproteobacteria bacterium
GCCAACGGCACTTGAAGAAAACCAGGCTTACATTTCAGAGCAGGTTTTAGCTGTACAGACTTCTGATGTATGTTCTGTCGGCAAAACGGAAGAAATTGAAGGACAAGCCATCGTTTTTGATGCCAAAGTGGCTTAAGCACCGTTTCATCTCCATAAAAAAATGTCCGAACAACCGTCGGACATTTTTTTTATTTACAATATTGATTATAGCAAAACACAACCATACAACACGGCAAAGAAATGCATAATTGTACCGGCTAAAACAAAAGCATGCCAAATCGCATGGGTATATTTTTTGCTTTTCATGACATAAAAAATAACACCGCATGTATAAAACAAACCGCCCAAAATTAAAAACAAAAGACCTGTATGATTGAGGTTTGCAACCAAAGGTTTTGTGGCAAACACAATCAGCCAGCCCATAATTAAATAAAGACCGATAGACCAAATCTTTGTACCGCTGCCCGATAAAACCAATTTTAAGACTGTGCCAAGTAACGCTAAAAACCAAATAATGCCGAAAATAGTCCACCCGATAGGTCCGCGTAAATTCACAAGCAAAAACGGCGTATAGCTGCCCGCAATCAGATAATAAATCGAAATATGATCAAATCTTTTTAAAATCTTTTTTGCTTTTTGACTGGGCACGGCATGATATATGGTTGATGCCGTATAAAGTAAAATCATGGATACACCGAAAATAACGGTTGAAACAATGCTCCAAGCATTACCGTAAATTGATGAAAAAGCAGCCAATATAACAAGTCCGGCAATACTTAAAATAATGCCCAAGCCATGTATTGTACAATTACAAATTTCTTCCCCTAATGTATAAGGACGAAATGTTTGAACCATATGTGTCATTTGAAAATACCCTTATTAAAAAGTTTCAAGCCAAATAAGCATACCTTCTTTTCATCTGATGTCAAGCCTTGATTGTAAATATCTATTCTTTTATGACACGTGCAACGGTTAAAGCATCTACGCTCAAAGCACCTGCTTTTAATAAAACTTTAGCACATTCGTTTAAGGTAGCACCTGTTGTCATCACATCATCTATCAAAATAACATGTTTGTCTTTTATATTGTTATTTTTTACAACCTTAAAAGCATTATGTACATTTTTTAATCGTGCATTTTCCGAAAGAGATGATTGCGGCTTCGTATGCTTAACCTTTTTAAAGCTTGTTACATCTGCTTTGATACCTGTTTGTTTTGAAAGTTGTTGTGCTAAAATTGCAGACTGATTATAACCTCTTCTTAAAAGCCTTCTGTACGAAAGCGGTACAGGTATAATGATATCTGCTTGTGCTTTAAAAATATCACTGCCTGCCGCATACATCCATTTGGCAAGAAGACAGGCATTTTGTACTTTACCGTAAAATTTAAAATCTAAAATAGTCTTTTTTGAAAAATCATCATACACAAGCGCCGAACGCACCATACGTATAGTTCTTTTGTGTGAACTGCAATGTGCACATATCAATCCTGTTTTTGCATCTTCTTCATTTTCAATAGGGTTTCCGCAAATACGACAGTATGGTGCCGTAATAAAATGCAGCTTATTAAAACAGCTTTCACATAATGTATGGTCCAATACCACAATTTTGCCGCAATACGGGCAACGCGGCGGCAGAATGATATTCAAA
>JAGCOI010000079.1 GCA_017645485.1 Alphaproteobacteria bacterium
CCCGCAACCTTTTGAAACTTTTTGTTATGATTCGGCTTTAATGCAGGCCAAAATAGAAAATTTTAATGTTGTTCCTTACACATCCGTTTTACCTAAAGAATTATTCGGACATATTGTACCCGTTAATCAGGTTGCCGATAAATTTAAGCATGGTGCCGTTTTGGAAGTTATTATGGCCGGAAACGGTGCTAATCGTGATGATCACAAAGCCATTGCAACAGGTGTCGGTATTTGTTGGGGTAAAAATAAATCAGGTCAGCTTATCGGCGGTTGGGCAGCAGAATATGTTGAATATTTTGATACGCATATTGATGATGAAATTGCTGAAGGTCATGCCAAAATGTGGCTCAATAAGTCTTTAAAACATGAACTTGAAATCAGAGATGTCGAACAGCACAGTGAATTTCAAATGTTTCATAACTACCTTAATATTACGCAACAATTCGGCTACAGTTTAACATGTTTAGGCTTTTTGAATTTTGAATATGCCGAACCGGTTGAAATTTAATTTAAATACAAAGGCTTTAGTTATGTTTAAACAACATGTTCAGCAACACACACCGGCAGAAACAAACAAACCCTCTGCCGGTTTAGGTGTTTTGGTACTGGCGGCAATCGTTGTCAGTTCCATGATTGGGGGCGGCATATACAGCCTGCCCCAAAATATGGCTCAATCAGCTTCGGCAGGTGCTGTTTTACTTGCGTGGCTGATAACGGGAATCGGCGTTTATTTTATTGCAAATACGTTTCGTATTTTATCACTTATAAAACCCGATTTGACAGCCGGTATTTATATGTACAGCCGCCAAGGTTTCGGACCGTTTGCCGGTTTTACAATCGGTTGGTCGTATTGGTTATGCCAAATTTGCGGCAATGTCGGTTATGCCGTTATCACAATGGATGCTTTAAACTATTTTTTTCCGCCGCATTTTGCAGGCGGTAACAATCTGCTATCCGTTATCGGCGGCTCATTGATTATCTGGGGCTTTAACTTTTTGGTTCTGCGCGGTATAAAACAGGCAACCGTGATTAACCTTATCGGTACGATTGCGAAAATATTACCGTTATTACTTTTTATTATTGTGATGGTCTTTTGTTTTAAATCATCGCAATTTTCTTTTGATTTTTGGGGCGAAAACATAGTTAACGGCAAATCACTCGGCTCACTTTCCGCACAAATTAAAAGCACCATGCTTGTTACCCTATGGTCTTTTATCGGTATTGAGGGGGCAGTTGTTATGTCTCAACATGCAACTTCTCCGTCAGCCGTGGGCAAAGCAACGGTTTTAGGTTTTATAGGTTGTTTAAGTATTTACGTTTTGCTCTCGCTATTGCCGTTCGGATATATGCCTCAACATGAACTTGCAAATATTGCCAACCCATCGACAGCAGGTATTTTAGAGAAAATAATGGGTAAATCCGGCTCGTATATTATGAATATCGGTTTACTGATATCGGTCTTAACAAGTTGGCTTGCATGGACAATGGTCACGGCTCAAATTCCACAAGCTGCCGCACAAAACGGTACGTTTCCGAAAGCTTTTAAAACCGAAAACAAACATCATGCACCTTCTGTTTCGTTATGGATAACAAGTGCGATGATGCAAATTTTCATGTTGCTTGTTTATTTTTCAAACAACGCATGGAATACTATGTTGTCTATTACAAGTGTAATGGTATTGCCGGCATATTTTTCATCTTGTGCTTATTTGTGGAAATTATGTGAAGATCATGAATATCCGTCAAATGCTTATATTAAGCGTTCTTCTGCCCTATTGTCAGCTCTTGTTGGTGCCGTGTATGCGTTATGGCTTATTTATGCCGCCGGCTTGCAATATCTGCTTGCCGCGGTTATTTTTATTGCACTCGGCATACCGATTTATATATGGGCACGCACACAAAACAATCCGCAAACTAAAATTTTTTCAAAAAAAGAATTTTGTTGTGCCGTTGTTTTAATCGTATTAGCCATCACTGCTCTTTACGCTTTAATAACCGGTATTATAAAATTATAAAAAAATAAAAATTTTGACAAATTTTGTTTGACAAATAGAAAAAATGTAGTAATATACATCATAGAAACTTATTATTAATCCTATAACTATAAAAACTATGACTATAAAAAATGTCTTAAAGAGGAATGATTTCGACACATTCATCGAGCTCGCTCGTCAAGGCAAGGTTTCCAAAGAAGATCAGGTTCTTTTCTATAAGAAGGCACCGGAGTTATATCAGCAGACACTGATTAACTTCTGTCCTCCCTCCCAAGAGGCAGAGAAAATCATTATAGAAAAAGGAACCCGGGAAACAATCCATCTCATCGTCGTGCTCTACGGCATTTATGCCTCAACGCTTGAGTGGATGATGAAGGAGTGTGATGCAAAAATCGTTACAAAGGTGATCGACTGTCTTCATGACAAACCGTCCTCTCTCAGAGTTGAGCGCCTCATGGTTGAAAGAGGCGATATAGAAATCTTTAAGCTGTGGCTCTCTAAGTTTGTTACACTTGAAGACAGCACAGAGCGCATTTTGAATGAGCGCTTGGATTTGTCTTCAATGCTATCTTACTACATTGAAATGTCACAGTGCTCTTAGCATTAAAGAACCGATTCTTTTAAAAGAATCGGCTCTTTTTTTTGCTTTTCTTTTATTTCAAATCGTGATATTTTTCTTTTAAAGGAGAAATATCATGACTTTAG
>JAGCOI010000080.1 GCA_017645485.1 Alphaproteobacteria bacterium
CAAAAAAACAAATATATTCCCAACACCTGTATCTTGTTAAAATATCGCCTTGCCTGAACTAAATTTACATGCTATCATGCCAAAAATTTCATATCAGAGGAAAAAATGTTTGATTTACTTAAAGAATTTGTCCTTCAAATCGGAAAATATGCTCTTGAACAAATGGCACAATCACATCAAATTTCTTTTAAGGAAGGCAATGGTGCGCTCTTGTCCATTTTAACCGAAGTGGATTTGCACAACAGTCGTGCTTTCAAAAATTTCGTTGAAACGCATTTTAAAGATTTAAACTATGTCATTATCGACGAAGAAAGCATCAATACGCTCGAGGGAAAACTGTTCGAAAAAATTGAAAACAGCGACTATCAATTTATCCTAGACCCTATTGACGGCACCTTAAATTACAGTTCCGGCCTGCCTTTTTGGGGCGTTTTATTGGCCGTTTTCAAAAAAGGGCAACCGCTATACGGCTTTATTTATGCACCCGCTTTGGATGACTTTGTATACACGAACGGCAAAGATGTTTTCAGGCAACATTTTTTAAAAACACAAAAGCTCGATCTTCCGCTAAAGCGCCAATCACGCGTTATTTTGGCGCATCCTTGGCAAATAAAACTCAAAGAAAATCACATTAAAGGCAAATTTATCGTTGAAGATTATTTCTCCGCAGCCATTTGTTTTTTATATTTATCTTTGGGGCAGGTTAAAGCCGTTCTTTGTTCCGCAAACCTGTGGGATATCGCACCGTTTATCGCTTTGGCACGTGTTTTGGGCATGGGCTTATATGATTATACCACAAACAACCCGATACAAATCACGCCCCGATATTTTTATAACACGGGGCGCCTTAAAAATATGACCGTTATGGGTTATCAAGATGAACTTGATGAAGTTAAAAACACATTTTCAGAAATAACCGAAGTCAGTTAACCTCTTAAATATCATTATCTTTCAAAATAGCTTTTAAGGTTTCGGCCGAGCGTTTTAAGGCCTCTTCTTCCTGTGCGTTCAAACATATCGGCACATGTGTTTCAATACCGTCTTTACCCACAATAGCCGGCATACTGAGTGATATACCCTCAATGCCGTATGCCCCGTGCATCATGGAAGAAATCGGCAATATGGATTTTCATCTCTGACAATCGCTTCGCAAATCCGCTTAACAGCCATGGCAATCCCGAAATACGTTGCTTTTTTCTTTTCAATAATCTCATAAGCACTGTTTTTCACGTCTTCGGCAATACGTTTCATGGCTTCTTCATGCTGAAAATGTCCGCGCATTTCACAAAAACGGTTTAATTCAATACCCGACACATTTGCCGACGACCAAGCCGCAATTTCCGAATCGCCGTGTTCTCCTATAATAAAGGCGTGCACACTGCGCGGATCAACATTTAAATGATTACCGAGTTCAAATTTTAATCTGGCGGTATCCAACACCGTTCCCGAACCCAAAACGCGATTTTCGGGCAAACCCGACAATTTAATGGCAACCGTTGTTAAAATATCCACCGGATTTGCAACCACGAGCAAAATACCGCTGAAATTTTGCTTTTGAATTTCAGGCAAAATACTTTTGAAAATCGCAATATTCTTTTTGACCAAATCCAGTCTTGTTTCGCCCGGCTTCTGGTTTGCCCCTGCCGTTAAAATAACAATGGACGCATCTTGAATATCTTCATAACTGCCGGCATAAATTTTAACGGGTTTTGCAAACGGCACCCCGTGACTGATATCTAAAGCCTCACCCTCAGCTTTTGCATGATCTGCGTCAATCAACACAATCTCCGAAAACAATCCCGATTGCATCAAACTGAAAGCCGATGCGGCACCCACAAAGCCGCATCCGACAATAACGACTTTTCTTTGTACATTTGTTAAACAATTATCTTCCATTTGTCTTTCCTCTTTTTTCCATATTCATTTTTTTCAAATGATGATTTAATCTCTTTATATTTTGTTGCAAGATTTTTTTACACTTGACAACAAAAAAACATCCGAGAGGATGTTTTTTTTGTTGTTATCGTTCATAAAACCGATTATTCGTCATCACCCGAATCGTTGTCTTCATTTGCCCCGCTCATAATATCAGGCAAAGCACCTACGGCTTTTTTCCTTTTCAGTTTGTTCACAAACTTAATCGAGCGTTGTGCGTCCCATTTTTTCTTGCCTTCTTCATGTTGGAAAATTTGTTTATAAACCTCTATGGCCTGATCAAATTCCGAAAGTTTCGTTAAGCAAGAAGCCAATCCGTCATACATCTTGTGATGATATTTACCGCCAACAAACGTTTGCGCCTTTTTATAACATTTTAAGGCATCTTTAAACTTAAACATTTTCTGATACACAAAACCGATGGATATCCACGCCTGAATTTCCGAACTGTTAATGTTCAAAATTTTCGTAAAGCATTTTAAGGCGGCCTCATTATCGCCCATTAACTGATAGGTCACACCGATACCGTTCCATGCTTTAACGTTTGTTTTATCTGAAGATAACACTTTTTTGAAAAATGAAATAGATCTGTCATATTGCTTTAATTTTTGCAATGTCACGGCAATACTCAAAAGCGTCTGCGCATGCTTCGGATCAACCTTCATGGCTTGCTCCAAAACATCTAAAGCTTCCTTAAACAAAAACAGGTGTTGCAAAGCAATGGCTTTACCGTTTAACGCTTCCAAAGACGTCGAATCGGCCTTATAAGCCGCATCAAAACATTCAATGGCTTCTTTATACAAGCCGCGCATGCTGAGCGTTACACCCTTATTGTTTAAAATTTCAACGGACTTCGGATTAATTAAAAGAGCTTTATCAAAACATTCAACCGCTTCTGTGTATCGGCTCATTCTCTGAAATGCAAACCCTTTTGAATTCAGCGCTTTCCACGAACTCGGATCTTCTCTGATAGCCGTATCGAATTGCTCGATTGCTTCTTTATACATACCGCTGTCCAAAAGTTCCTGACCTCTCTTGTAAGCGTTGTTTTCATTAACATTTACCATCTTTTTCTCTTTTCTTAAAGTGTTTCCAAAATAATTAGGAACACAAGTTAGCACC
>JAGCOI010000081.1 GCA_017645485.1 Alphaproteobacteria bacterium
CAATATTTTTTATTTCATTTGTGTCTTTTCCGGAATATATGGCTTCCAGAATATATATGATACCTTTAACGATAATCGCATCGCTGTCTGCCTGAAAATAAAATTTATTATTTTCGATTTGCGGTACAAGCCACACTTGCGACTGACACCCCATAACCCGAAATGTATCATTTTTCAAAGATTCATCCAAAGTCGGTAAAGCTTCACCTAAATCAATCAGATATTGATATTTATCTTCCCAAGATTCCAATAACGAAAAATTATCAATTAACGTCTCTATGCTTTCCATATTTTTTTCTTTCTAAAACAAATCAAGCATGGCTTTTGCTTCGTCTGTCATACGGTCAATGGTCCATGCCGGTTCCCATATGATTTTAACTTCAACCACGCCGACACCTTCCAACAATGAAACAGCTTCTGCCACTTGAGCCGGTAAAATCCCGGCAACCGGACACCCGGGTGCCGTTAAGGTCATATCGATAAACACATTTCCGTCAGATTCTTGTTTGATATCGTAAATCAAGCCCATATCATAAACATTAACGGGAAGTTCCGGATCATACACGGAACGTATAGCTTCAATAATTTCTTCTTTCGAAGCTATATTCTGAATTGTTGCAAGCGGTGTACCTGCTGTTGCTTTATATTCCGTTTTATCCTCAGCAACAGACATGGCTTCTATAAGTTGTGCTTCATTTTCATTAATGTTTTCTGACATTTTTTCCTCTTTGATGCGTTGTTATACATAAAACTTTTCAAATGTCAATTAAAAGAAATGTTCCACCTTATGTAAAGCTTCAAAAAATGCATCAATATCGCTTTCAGACGTATATAAACCGAATGAAACTCTGGCAAGTGACGCATACCCCATGCGCTCGACCAGAGGTTCGGCACAATGATGCCCAATACGAATCGCCACGCCTTCGTGCGCAAGTATAAAAGACAAATCCTGCGGATGAATGCCCTTAAAATCAAAACAAATCACGCCCCCCTTGTTCGGTGCCGTACCTATAATTTTTAAGCCTTTGATTTGTTTTGCTTGTTCATCAAAATACGCAAGTAATTCTTTTTCGTGTGCCATAATATTCTTAAATGAAAGCTTTGACACATATTTTATAGCCTCTTGTAAAGTAATTGCTTCAACAATAGCTGGTGTTCCGGCTTCAAAACGGGCCGGAGGCTTTGCATAGGTTGTGTGTAGATATGTAACCTTATCCACCATATCACCGCCTGTTTGATAGGGAGGCATTGAGTTTAAAATTTCTGATTTTGCATATAAAACACCGATTCCCGTAGGTCCGTATAATTTATGGCCGGAAAAAGCCAAAAAATCGCAATTTAAATCTTGTACATCCGTTTTTTGATGCACTGCCGACTGACAAGCATCAACCAAAATTTTGGCACCAACGGCATGCGCTGCGGTTGCCATCTTTTTAATCGGGAAAATTGTACCCAAAACATTAGACATTGCCGTTACACTGACGAGCTTTACTTTTGAGGATAAGGCCTTTTCAAATTCTTCTGCATTATATGAGCCATCATCGTTAATCTTAAAAATTTTAAGTTCGGCACCCGTTTTCTGTGCCGTTATTTGCCAAGGAATCAAATTTGCATGGTGCTCTGCTTCGGAAAGTAAAATTTCATCACCTGCTTTTAAATTTTCCTGTCCCCATGTTGCCGCAACAAGATTAATGGCTTCGGTTGCATTACGCGTAAATACAATCTCATGACTGCTATTTGCATTGAGAAATTCACGCACCGTATCACGTGCTTGCTCGTAAGCGGCCGTCACATCCTCAGCCATCGCGTAATCTCCGCGATGAACATTTGCATAGCATGAAGAATATATTTCACCTATTTTATTTATCACACATTTCGGTTTTTGAGCAGTTGCCGCCGTATCTAAATAAACAAAAGACTTACCATTTTGTGTGGTCTTCAAAATGGGAAAATCATTTCTTATCTTATTAATATCGTACATTGATTTATTAACACCTCTTATAATGGAAAGTTAATTTAGCAAAAAGAAAATTAATTTCAATAAAAATTCAATTAATCTTCAACTTTAAACTGATTTTTCCAATTTTTTCTTTACTTTGTCAAAAAATTTTGTTACACTTTAGATAATTATTAGAAATTTAAGGAAAAACGATGGTCAGATTCGGACAAATGTTACAAAATTTATCTCGTAACACGAAGAAAGTGCGCCAAATCAAGGGTACTTCCACACCTCAGTTTGAAGATGTCAGTGTTTTAACAACCGAACCCATCAGAAAATTAACCCCCGGTAAAATGATTGTTATTAATTTGCCCGGTAACGGCACATCACTCACTGATGATGACGGAAACCCCAAAGATGTTGAAACAATCAAACGTGCCGCAAATGAAGGTGTAAAAGATTTCTTCAAGTTTGTCAACGACACCGAACAAAATGAGATGTCAATTCAAAATCAGGATTGTCAGACGGTTGCCTGTTATTATTCCAGAAAAAAGAATGGCCTGATAAGTGAATTTAACGCAACCGAACAGTTACATGAAAGTTTTAAACCTTTTGCCGATATGTTTGATGATTTAATTTCAAAAAACGGTGAGAAAATCCTTGCTGACAAAGCCATAGAAAATATGAGCAAAGTTGTTTTACGCGCCCATTGTTTCGGCACGCTTGTTGCTTCGGAACTCGAACGTTATCTTCACCTTAAACTTGCAACGCTCCGATATACTGATGCCGAATGTGCCGCAATTTTAAGTGCACCGACGGCACTTTTTTCAAGTTCTCCCGTTTCAATGGATAAACAACCGCAATTTTTCAAAATTGTGGCTTATGCGAACTGTGCGGATACGCTTATTCCAACCGTTACAAACTTTCCGGATTATAAAAAAATGGTCGGTTATTCAGACGAAGATATAGCATCCGATACAAAACAATTCAGAACGATTAAACCTGAGGGAAAACCTAATTATCAACTCACGGTTTGCAGTTCTCTTGATTTTCCTTCCGATAACGAACTTATTGATTACGCAAGAGATCATAATAAGGATGTGAACACTTTTCTTGCCACTGTTCACAAGGGACATGCTTTTTCCGCCATTTCAAATATTTTAAAACCGTCGCTTTTTATGAAAGCGCTTCAAAAATCAATCCAACAAAATATGTCACAGGCCTTTTCAGGTGTTGTACAACACTATTCTTTGGGTAAAGTACATTACGCAATGAAACAAATTGAAAAAGTCGGAAATATACGTAATGTTAAGCAACTTATGGATAAGCAGCGTTTTCAACAAGAATATACGCATTTTGAGAAATTAGCTACAACTTACGGAGCTCGTAGAGCATAATTGCGGCCGCCACACTCACATTAAGGCTTTCAACTTTTGGATTCATATCTAAACGCACTGTCATATCGCATGCCTCTTGTATAAGGCGGCGCATACCGGCACCTTCATTTCCCATAACAACGGCAAGTTTTGCATTTTTATCAATATCCTGCAAAGTTTGTGTGGCATATCCGTCCATGCCGACAATCCAAAAACCTGCTTTTTTTA
>JAGCOI010000082.1 GCA_017645485.1 Alphaproteobacteria bacterium
CACTCACGCCGATACAGCAACGCAATTTGGAAAAAGCCTTACATATTAAAGTTATTGACAGGACGGCACTGATTTTAGAGATTTTCGGTGAACGTGCAAATACAAACGAAGGTAAGTTGCAAGTAGAGTTGGCGCATTTAACATATCAGCGCTCGCGACTTGTACGCAGTTGGACGCACCTTGAGCGCCAACGCGGCGGTGCCGGTTTTTTGGGCGGCCCCGGTGAAAAACAGATTGAGCTTGATAAACGTTTGATTGATGACAAGATTGTTAAAATCAAAAAAGAATTGGAAAAGGTTAAAAATACACGCGATTTGCAACGCGGCAATCGCAAAAAAGTACCGTATCCGATTGTAGCACTTGTGGGCTATACAAACGCAGGTAAGTCATCTCTGTTCAATTATTTAACAAAAGACAATGTAATGGTGGCCGATATGCTTTTTGCAACGCTTGATCCCGTTTTAAGAAAAATTAAACTTGCTTCGGGTTTGGAAGTGATTTTATCTGATACGGTCGGGTTTATTTCAAATCTGCCGCACGAACTTGTGATGGCATTTCGTTCAACCTTGGAAGAGGTTTTGGAAGCCGATTTGGTGGTGCATGTGCGCGATATTTCTTGTGAAAATACGGATGTGCAACGCAAAGATGTTTTGGATGTGTTGCATGGTTTGGGCTTAAAAAATATTGAAACAAGCAACAACTATATTGAGGTTTTCAATAAAATTGATTTGTTAAACGATGACGAAAAAACAGCCTTGCAAAAACAGATATGCCGTAAAAAAGAAAGTATAGTTGCGCTGTCTGCCTTAACAGGTGAGGGATGTGAACAATTGCTTAAAATGGCAGATAATAAGTTGACGGGCGATTATCAAGAAGTTTGTTTTAAGGTTAAAAATACGGACGGCAAATCTTTGAGTTTGATTTATCAATATGCGGATGTTCTTGAAAAGTCGGAAGATGATGATTTTATTTGTGTACGCGCTAAGATAAACAAAAAAGCGCTCGCAAAATTGCAAAAACTAATGAACACGTCTATAACGATAAAAATATATAAAGCTTAAAAAAGCACCCGAAAGGGTGCTTTTTTAATAAGTTGTATTGCTTTACGCTGCTTTGGAAGCATAGCGTGCGGCAAATTCATTCATCTTTGAGATGATATATGTTTGTTCATCAGATGACAAATACGGATGCATCGGAATGCTTAAAACCGTTTTGGAGAGTTTTTCGCATACAGGCAAGCTTCTGGTGTTCCATTTTTTATAAGCCGTCTGTGTGTTGACCGGTCTCGGATAATATGCACCGCAACCGATGTTGTTTTCTTTTAAGTAAGCCATCAATTCATCACGATGTTCGCAATTAATGGTGTATAAAGCATAAGCCGATTTGCAACCGTCTAAAATGCGTTGTTTACCGAAGTAAGACGACAATTCATTATCGTAACGGGAAGCAATCGTATAACGGTCTTGCAGTTCTTTATCAAAAACGGTCAATTTTTGCATCAAAACAGCAGCTTGGAAGGAATTCATACGGCCGGTCATGCCCAAACGAACGTTATCATAGTGATCTTCAGGGCTCATACCATGCACACGGCAGGATTGAACAAGCGCATTTTCATTTTCATCGTTTGTGAAAACGGCGCCACCGTCACCATAGGCGGCCAAAGGCTTTGTCGGATAGAAAGATGTGGCGGTCATATCGCCGATACTGCCGGCCTTTTTGCCTTTGTAGACAGAGCCGTAGGATTGGCAAGAATCAGATAAGACTTTCATGCCGTTTTCATGTGCGATTTTGATAATTTCATCATAAGCGCACGGTGAACCGAAAATATCAACGGGGATAACGGCTTTTAAGTTAAGCTTGCCTTCTTTTTTCACTTCATTGATGGCACGCTTCAAATCTTCGGGATCCATATTGTATGTATCGGGTTCGGAATCAACGAAAATAGGTGTTGCACCGAGCAAAACAGGTGCTTCGGCAGAAGCCACAAATGTAAATGACGAAACAAAAACAGCATCACCTTCTTTAACACCCCAAGCCATCAAAGCAAGCGTTAAGGCATCTGTACCCGAACCGCATGTGGCACAATATTCGGTGTTTGAATAAGCGGCTAATTTAGAATCTAATTCTTTTGTTTCGGGACCTTGGCAATATGCACCGTGATCCAAAATTGTTTTAAATGCATTTAAGAACTTATCTTGACCGATGACTTTTTGCGAAGTGGCACAGTCAAAAATACCAATCATTTTAGAAGGTTGATATGACATTTTTTTCTTTTCCTTTATAAAATTTAAACTGACGAGATAATATGTTATTTGCGCTCAAACTGCAAAACACAAAAAATTTCTTGTTTGTAACATTTTTATGCGAACCTGATGCGCTTTGCTTGCGTTATTATTATAAGAATTTTACTTGATTTGCAAGTGTTTTATTGTTATATTCAGGCAAAATGTGTATGATAATGAGGCAAAAATGAAAAAAATTTGTGCGTTATTTTTGATGTTTTCTTTGATTGCTTGTGCAACAAATCCGAACGGAACAAAGATGAAGGCAAGTGATGAAGAATCTAAGTTGGAAGTTTATAACCGTGCCATGTTCAACTTTAACTATCAGGTTGATAAAAAAGTTTTAAAACCGATTGCCAAAGGTTATAAAGCCATTACAACGCAAGGCATCAGAAACAGGGTAACAAACTTTTTCAACAATTTGGAAGAGCCTGCATCTGCCATTAATAATCTGTTGCAAGGCAAATTTGCAGACAGCGGTCAATCGGTGGCACGTTTTGCGGTTAATACAACACTCGGCTTACTCGGTACATTTGATGTGGCATCGGGTTGGGGGTTGGATAAAAAGCAAAATTCGTTTGATGCGACCATGGCTAAATATTGTGTGCCGGACGGGCCTTTCTTTGTTGTGCCGATTTTAGGTCCGGCAACGCCGAGGTATTTGGTGGGTTGGGGTGCCGATGCCATTGCCGACCCGATGGATTGGGCACTGTTTGATAAGCAGGATGAAGATTGGGCTGTGATTGCGACATATGGCAGTACAGCCTTGAAATATATCAATAAACGTGCTGAAAATATGGCACTTTTGGATAGTTTGGAAGAAGGTTCGGTTGATTTTTATGCCACCATCAAGTCGGCCTTTTTACAAAATCGTCAGAAATTTCAAAGTATATGTGCGGCACCTGTAGAAGACAGTGCGTCGGCTGCCAGTTATGACTTTGATTTTGAAGATGAAGAAGATTAATTTGAACTTTGGGAGTTAAACAATGAAAAAATTATGCGGTTTTTTATTTGCGGTCAGTTTGCTGTTTAGTTTTAAGGCTGTGGCCATAGATTCAGGTCAGGCTGAAAGCTTTATTAAAAAGGTTACAAATGAAGGTATTGAGCAAATTGTCAATTCTGATGTGTCAATGGCTGAAAAAGATGCGCGTTTTGAAAAACTTTTTAACGAATATTTTGATTTGAATTATATCGGCAAATTTGTTTTGGGGCGCTATTGGAAAACTTCAAGCGAAAAACAAAGAGCCGAGTTTATTAATGTGTATTGTGATTTTAACACAAAAACATGGTCGAAACGCTTTGATGAATTTAAGGGAAAATCTTTTAATTTTGTGGGTACAACGCCTTCAAGCTCCGAAGGTCAGATTTTTGTGAACACAACGGTTAATATGGACCAAGGCGAGCCGGCCAAAGTTGTTTGGCGCGTTAAAGACGACGGTTCCTTGAAAATTGTGGACATTATTATTGAAAATGTTTCGCTTGCCATTACCGCACGCAACGAATATACGGCCTACATCAAACAAGCACCGAACGGTGTGGACGATTTGATTAAAGACTTAAAGCAAAAATCAAAATAAGATTTGACTTATGTAGAAAAAAACACCGATAACAAATCGGTGTTTTTTTAGTTGTCATTTTCCCAGAGATTTTTTAATTTTTCTTTCCGCAACCTTTAGGGCAATATTTTGAAATGCTTTTGTTGAAACAACTTTAGAAACAGCCTTTTGAAGTTTTGGTTTGTCTTGAAGTTTTTGAAGTTTTTCTTCTTTTTTCTTTTCAATACGCTGTTTGGCAAGATAAACATTTGTATCGTTAACGCCGTTTGTCAAGTGATACATTATCTCACCTTTTTCGTTTAAGCCAAATTCTGTGCCATCAGGCCGTTTTTCAAAGCAATATCCGTTTTCCCAATAGTTACGTTCTGTGCCGTCAGGCAGTTTTTCTTTGAGCATCTTTCCGTTGCTATACAATTCACGTTCCGTGCCGTCAGACAGTTTTTCAAAGCAAGCTCCGTTGAACCACCATTCACGTTCTGTACCGTCAGGCAGTTTTTCAGATTTTATCTGTCCATTGTCATACCATTCACGTTCCGTGCCGTCAGGCAGTTCTTCAGATTTCATCTGCTCGTTGTCGTACCATTTACGCTTTGTCCCATCAGGTAGTTTTTCACGGCTCATCTTTCCGCTTTGATACCATATGTGATCTGTGCCATCAGGCAGTTTTTCATAGTACATCTGCCCGTCTTCATACCATATGTGCTCTGTACCATCAGGTAGTTTTTCTCTCTCTAGTAAAAATTCGCGATCTATATTATATTTATAGATTTGTTCTTTACCATCAGGAAAATATCTTTTTATTTCATCATCTTCTCTGATGCCATAAGAACCGTCGGCATAAAGTTGCTTTTGAACTTGTTTACCGTCAACCATTTCTGAAACAATTTTTTCAACCTGCGGTAATTGTTGTGCGGAGCGTGTCAGTGGTTTCATTCTTCAATCCTTTCATAAGTGATATCTTTTGACTCGATTTTGGCATAAAACCAACGTTTTGTACCAATGCCAGAAAGCAGAACATTTACGGAACGCGATAAATAAATTGAAAATGCCTTTATGCCTTATTTATTAAGGCTTAGAATGATTTTTACCTAAAAAACATAAAACGTGGAAAAAAGTTGTTGACAAAACGTTCGTTTAAATTCACTTCATTTGAAGATGGCTCGATGCTTGATATATAAGTGATTAAAGAATATTCTTATTATAAAAAAAACCGCCTTTTATCCGGCGGTTTTTGTAAATCTTCAGTGTGCTATCGGTTGTTCGTTCGGGGCACTGATAACCGAGTCAATAATGCGTTTCATCGTTCTCGGTTGATTGATAAACTTAAACACCAATTTTGATGTGCCCGTACCGGAAAACAGAATATCGCCATAGTTAAATAAACGTCCGAAAATGCTTTGACGCATTTCAACGGATTCAATTCTTTCGCGATTAAGTTCTTCGGTTGTAACGTTTACAATGCCCGTGCGTCTGACAACACGTTTGTTGGTACAGACCATTTCAATTAAATTGCGTTTGAGCCATGCAACAATCGTGTAAATAAGAAAAGCAAGCGTAACACCCCACAAAGCTAAAATTTGAAAGAAAGCAAAAATATCACCGCCTTTTAATTGAAATGTCCATGTAATGGCAATCAAAAAGCAAAAGAACGTGAGGGCCGTTAAACAAAACGGGATAATCAGGGCAAAATAATGCAACCTGCCGACTAAGATAATTTCTTCACCGGGGGTTAAAGTGCTTAATGTGTAGTTATATCGTCCGAGCATGAAAGTTCTCCTAAGTTTTTTTTTGAGACTAAACAAAAAAATACGGCTTGTCAAATATAATTATTTATACATTCATCATAAATCTGAAGATGCGCTTATATCAGATTCCGTTATCTCTTCAACGGCAACTTTACAAATATCGGAGGCAACTTCCATGATGCCGCCCGTTATATGCCATTTTTTGAATGACTGATTATGTTCGTTTAACAAAACAATACAACCCTTCGTTAAAAGAGCGGAACGCGGCGCCCGTTCGCAAATAATGGTTAAATTACCTTCCGCAACGGGCACAATAACCTTGTCTGCCGTATATTTGCCGATGTTTTTTTCGGGGGTATAAATTTCAAGCTTGATAGACATGGGTTATGAGGCTTCCTTTATCTTGTTTGCTTTTTCAATGGCATCTTCAATTGTGCCGACCATATAAAAAGCTTGTTCGGGCAGGTCATCGTATAAGCCTTCTAAAATACCCTTAAAGCCTTTGACGGTGTCCTCCAAGTTAACAAACACACCTTTGGTGCCCGTAAAAACTTCCGCAACATGGAAAGGCTGAGATAAAAAGCGCTGAATCTTGCGCGCACGTGCCACAATCAATCTGTCTTCATCCGAAAGTTCGTCCATGCCTAAAATCGCGATAATGTCTTGCAAGGCTTTATATTTTTGCAAAATTTCCTGTACGCCGCGTGCCACATTGTAGTGTTCATCACCGACAATATCCGGCGATAAAACACGGCTTGTCGAATCTAACGGATCAACCGCAGGATAAATGCCGAGTTCGGAAATTTGGCGCGATAAAACGGTTGTGGCATCAAGGTGAGCAAATGTGGTGGCCGGCGCAGGGTCGGTCAGGTCATCTGCCGGCACATATACGGCTTGAACGGATGTGATGGAGCCATCTTTTGTAGATGTGATGCGTTCCTGCATGGTGCCCATATCCGTACCTAACGTCGGCTGATAGCCGACCGCG
>JAGCOI010000083.1 GCA_017645485.1 Alphaproteobacteria bacterium
AACAAGTGGAGCGCGACGGCTTTGCCGCTTGCTCTTCTTCGATTCCAGCATGACGAACTCCAACAAGTGGAGCGCGACGGCTTTGCCGCTTGCTCTTCTTCGATTCCAGGATGACATTGTAATGCTTGGTCATCTTCGATTCTAAGATGACGAACTCTAACAAGTGGAGCGCGACGGCTTTGCCGCTTGCTCATCTTCGATTCCGGAATGACAGGGTGAGGTATGTGCAATGACAATGTTAATGAGATGACGGGGGTTAGATGACTTCGTTTTCGTAAACACCGAAGACGTTCTTTTTTAGAACCCATCCTTCAATAGTTTCGAATTTGATGAGGCAAAATTCACTTTTTTTGGGACACTTTTTGATTTCGCCGACGACACCGTCTTCCACTTTGGCAATAACTTTTGCATCCGTGTTCGGTTTGGCGTATATGTTATTTTCGCCCGGTGTGATGATTTTGATGAAACGTTTGCCCGTTAAAAGATTTTGACGAATCCATGAAGTTGAGCCCTCCCAATCACGCACCTGACGCCAAACATCAAACTCGTTAATGACTTCAAGCGGAGCGCCCTTTTGGTTATATATCCATTCTTTCGGATATTTTGTGCCCGGGCCGGAACGCGCATATACATTATCGGAACGCAGTGAGACCATACGCGGTAAAGATGTTTGCTCATCACCCGTGGTCGTTTGTGCGGCACTTGAAATGTTCGTCAATGCCAATAAAATAACAAATGCGCTTAAAAATGCTTTCATTTTATTCCCTTTTGATTTATGCTGATGGCATAGTACATGACAGATGTTAAAAAAAAGGTAAAAAAATGCAGCTTCTTGAGGTTATTGAAAAATTAATTTCGTTTGAAACCGTTGCCGGTCATTTGCCCATAATTGAAAAATGTTTGCAATATGTGCGTGAGGTTTTAGAGCCGAGCGGTGCGTTGGTTGATATTTGTTATGATGACAAAGAATCGCCCGTGATTTTTGCACACAATGTGGAAACAGACCATTTCGATGTGCTCGTTTTGGGGCATTTAGACGTTGTACCCGCAGATGAAAAAATGTTTTCGGCCGTTTTGAAAGACGGTTTGCTGTATGGGCGAGGGGCTTTGGATATGAAGTCGTTTGCCGCCGTTGCCATGAAATCGATGGAGATGGTGCAAGAAGAAAAACTGCCCATCAAATTCGGCTTTATTTTATCAACAGATGAGGAAGTCGGCAGTAAGAGTTTGGAGGCCTTTTTGAAAAAACGGCCCGATTTGAAGGCCGATATTGTGATTGATAATGATGTGGGCGGTGATATTACGAAAATAGTTGCCAGATGTAAAAATCCCGTTTTTGTGAGGCTGAAAGCAAAAGGTGTTGCCGCGCACGGTTCAACACCATGGTACGGACAGGACGCCAATGAGGCTTTGATTAAAACATGGCAAAATATAAGGCAATTTTATAAGGCTTTTGATTTGAAAACGGGTAAACCTCAAAATACTTGGATTGATACCGCCCATTTGGCAACCATCAGCGGCGGAAAAGTGAGCAATGTTATCAGTGATGAAGCAACCGCACTTATCGATTTCAGATTAACGGAAACCTCCAGTGTTGAAGATTTGAAAAAAAGGCTTGAAAGTTTGATGGAAGACGGCGTTTCGTTTGAAGTTGAGATGCAAAGTATTGCGGTTGTGACAGATGAAAAAAATGAGGTTGTTTTATCGTATAAAAAAACAGCCGAAGAGGTTATCGGGAAAAAAATTGAGTTTGAATATATCGGCGGGGCAACGCTTATTATGCATTCGGGAACAGGTGACGGGATGCATGCGCCGGGTGAATATGTGGTGTTTCAAACTGTGGAACAGGTGGCCGAAATTCAGGCACGCTTTTTAAGAAAACTGGCAGGTCAAAAATGAAAATATCAATACTTGCCATAGGTAAATGTAAAAACGGTTCGCCGGAAGATATGCTGATTAAAGAATATCAAAAAAGGCTTGCTTGGGATTTGACCGGTAAAGAAAAAGAAAATGATACGCAGGAAAAAGAAGCGGATTTTTTGCTTGCGCATATTCCCAACGGGGCTAAAGTTGTGGTTTTGGATGAACGCGGGAAAAATATGACAAGTATGGAATTTGCCGATGTTATCGAAAAATGGCAGTTGAACGGTGTGTCGGAAATTTGCTTTTTAATCGGCGGAGCGGACGGTCACTTGGAAAAAGTGCGCCAAAAGGCGGATTTAATGCTTTCGTTCGGGAAATTGACAATGCCGCATATGCTTATCAGAGCCGTTTTAAGCGAACAAATATATCGCGCTCAAACAATTTTGAGCGGACATCCGTATCATCGGCAATAAAAATCAGATTAAATCAGATGCACTTATGAAAGCCTTCACAATTATCCGTGCTGGGCTGTTTGCCTTGTTCAGTGCATTGTTGAGGCGTGTAATTGTAGCCTTCGGGACAACAGCCTTTATAGTAACTGCTGTTTGAAGGGCAAGCATCATACAAACCGCCCAAGCAATTCGCACGCGAGTATGTGTAGCCGGATTCTTGACAGGTTATGTTGTTGACACCGCCTAAGCCGATGCTTGAATCGTGACTCGGCAGGAAAACAACTTTGGCATTCGCAAATAAGGCCAAACAGCTACCGAAAACAAACGATAAAACAAAGATATTCAGTTTTTTCATATGTCTTCTCCTTTTGACAGACGCATACTTTATGGACATATTATAGCGTATTTTTTTGGATATTGCAATTAAAAAGCAATGAATTTTTTATGACATTGATTGTAACATGATTTTGCGGAAAATTTGCGCCGGCAGACTGCCGCCCGTGATGTTTTTCATGGGGGAATTATCATCATTTCCGAGCCAGACGGCCACAACGTATTTTTTTGTAAAGCCGACAAACCACGCGTCTCGGAAATTTTGCGTTGTGCCTGTTTTGCCGGCCGCAAAAAACGGTAATTCGGCATTTTTTCCGGTGCCTTTTGAAACGACGTTTTCGAGCATGGCGGTTATCTCTTCAATGATTTTTTCATCTAAGATTTGAACATTTTGCGTATGGCTTCTGATATATAGCGGTGTGCCTTGTTTTTGAGCTATTTCTTCAATAAAATAAGGCCATGCCGCATAACCGCCGTTGGCAATGGTTAAATATGCCGTTGCCATATCTATGAGTTTGACTTCGGCCGAACCCAAGACAAGTGACGGCGTTTGTTTTAAGGAAGTCGTAATGCCCATTTTTGAAGCATTTTTTATAATATCGCTTAAATTCAGCTCTTTGCTTAAATTGACGGTTGCCGCATTAAGGGAGTGCGCAAATGCATAATCAAGCGTGACATCGCCGGCGTATTTTTTATTGTTGTTTTCGGGTGCCCATGAACCGATATGTACTTTGACATCGGAAATGATGCTGTTTTTATGAAATCCGTGTTGCAGAGCCGTGATATATACAAAGGTTTTAAAGACGGAGCCGGCCTGACGTAAGGCTTGTGTGGCTCGGTTGAACTGATTTTTTTGATAATTCGTGCCGCCGACGAGCGCTTTGACGGCACCTTGATAATCTAAAATAACAAGTGCGCCTTCATGAACATTGTTTTTTAAATTGTCGGCAACCGTTTGTTGCAAAATTTTTTCGGCATGTTGTTGCAGGTTTTGATCTAAGGTGGTTTTAACGTAGATATCTTGTGAATGTGTGCCGATGTAGTCGTTGATTTGCGCATAGACCATGTCGGCAAAATGTTTGCCGCCTTCAACTTTGTTTGTGCTCAATACCAAAGGTTCGGCTTTGGCCGCTTCATACGCACTTTTGCCGATAAGAGCGCGCTGAAACATTAAATCTAATACAATGTTTGCACGTGCCTCGGCATTTTTTTTGCTGTATAACGGATTGTATTTGGACGGCGCTTTGAGCATGCTGACCAAGACGGCGGTTTCTTTTAAGGATAAATCGGCCGCTGATTTGTTGAAATATTTGTTTGCGGCGGCTTCAAAACCATATGTGCCCGCACCCAAATAAACACGATTTAAATATAAAGTTAAGATTTGTTCTTTGGTGAATTTTTTTTCGAGCCGAAAGGCAATCAGCAATTCTTGAATTTTACGTTTGAGATTTTTTTGAGATGTTAAAAATAAATTTTTTGCAACTTGTTGCGTGATGGTGGAAGCGCCTTGCGCACAACGTCTTTTGAATATGTTGACAACTGCGGCACGGGTAAGACCGATGATATCGAGACCGAAGTGGCGATAAAAACGTCTGTCTTCCGTGTTGACAACGGCATCAGGTATGTAAGCCGGCAAATCTTTGGGATATATCACAAAAGCAAACGCGTTGCCGAATGTTTGAATTTCATGACCGTTTTCGGCCAAAATGACGGTGGACGGTTGGCGCGTTTTGGCAAAAGCGGCATCTAAATCGGGTAATGTGGCCGCACAATAAAAAATATAGGCACTGATGATGCCAATGAGCAAAAATAAAAAGAAAACAACACGTTTGAAAAGCGTTTTGCGTGGTGTTTTTTGGGCGCGCTTTTGACGTTTTGACGGTTTTGTTTTTATTTTGGAAGATGTTTTTTTCTTTTGTGTCATATGGCTTCTTTCAACTTTGCAAAATTATAAAATAAATGTCTTAAAAAATTTTTTATATCTTTGCGAAAATTAAAAAAATTGATTATATTGCAAGTATGATTTGATGCATTTAAAACAGGAAAATGTAAATGGCAAAAAAAGTTTGTTTGATTGACGGATCGGGATATATTTTCAGAGCGTTTTATGCTTTGCCGCTTTTGACATCACCCAAAGGGGTGCCGGTTAACGCCGTGTTGGGTTTTGTAAATATGTTTATGAGGTTGCGCTCGAAAATTAAGTGCGATTATTGTGTTGTTTTGTTTGATGCCAAACGTAAAAATTTCAGAAATGAGATATTTGAGGCCTATAAAGCCACAAGGGCAGAACCGCCTGCCGAACTGGTGCCGCAGTTTGCCATTATTCGCCAAGCCGTTGAGGCTTTGAATTTGCATTTTGTTGAAATGGAAGGCTATGAGGCCGACGATTTAATTGCTTCTTATGCCAAGAAGGCTGTTGATAAAGGGTATGAGGCGATTATCGTTTCTGCCGACAAAGATTTGATGCAGCTTATCAGAGAGGGTGTGTCGTATTATGACGGTATGAAAGATAAGTTTTTTACTGCCGATGATGTTAAGGAAAAATTCGGGGTGTTGCCCGATAAGGTTGTTGATGTGCAGGCATTGTCCGGTGATTCCATCGATAACGTGCCGGGGGTGCCGGGGATAGGACCGAAAACGGCGGCTGAACTTATCAATACTTTCGGTTCTTTAGAGGAAGTGCTGGCACACGCGTCCGAAATTAAACAAAACAAACGCCGCGAAACTTTGCTGGCCAACATTGAAAATGCACGTATATCAAAACAGCTCGTGACATTAAAAAATGATGTGCCGCTGGAAAATGATATTGAAGTGTTTAAATGCGTTGCGCCCGTGAAATCAAAAATAACGGATTTTATAGACGAATACGGATTAAACAGCTTGAGAGCTCGCGCAGATCATTGGGTGGAGGAACAATGCGCCTGTGTTGAAGATGAGCCTGCTAAAGAAGTTAAAAAAGAGTACCTCTTGATACAAGATGAAAAAGATTTAGCCGTCTTTATTGAAAAAATTAAAAATGCGGGGGTTTGCGCAATTGATACGGAAACAACGGGACTGAATGTTTTGAAAGATAAAATTGTCGGTTTTTCGATGGCTTATGAAGAAGGTAAGGCCTGCTATGTTCCGTTGCGTCACGGCAAAACTGTTGAAAACAATGATTTGTTTGAAGCACCGAATGTTGTTAAGCAAATATCGCTTGATGTGGCAAAAAAATATTTGGTGCCGCTTTTGAGCGATGTCTCTATATTGAAAATAGGGCATAATATTAAATTTGATATGCATTTTTTTGATGAAATCACAGGGGCAAATACGCAAATTTTTCCTTATGAAGATACTGCCGTTATCAGTTATGATTTGGACAGTTTGGAGCATGGGCACGGATTAGATGAACTCGCCGAGTTGTTCTTAAATTATCAGACAATTAAATATGAAGATGTGTGCGGTTCGGGCAAAAATAAAATTACTTTTGATAAAGTTGCGCTTGATAAAGCACTTGATTATGCCGCTGAAGATGCGGATATTACATTGCGCCTGTATCATAAATTAAAAAAGAGATTGTTCGCCGAGAAAAAATTGGCGCTCTATGAAGATATGGACAGGCCGCTTGTTTCCGTTTTATATCAAATGGAAAAAGAAGGCGTTTTGATAGATGCGCAAAAATTGATGAAGCTTGATGCGGATTTTGATGAAGAAATGGCGCGACTTGAAAAAGAAATTTATGCACTTGCCGGTGAAGAATTTAATTTGGCTTCACCAAAGCAAATCGGCGAAATTTTATTTAACAAAATGGGGATTAAAGGTAAAAAAACAAAATCAGGTGCCTTTCAGACAGGAGCAAATATTTTGGAAGAGTTGGCCGAAGAGCATGAACTGCCTCAAAAAATTTTGGAGTGGCGCGGTTTTCAAAAATTGAAATCAACATATACGAGTGCGCTTTTGGAAGACAGAGATGCAA
This sequence comes from Alphaproteobacteria bacterium, assembly GCA_017645485.1. Lineage (GTDB taxonomy): Bacteria > Pseudomonadota > Alphaproteobacteria > RF32 > CAG-239 > UBA1254. The sequence goes on from JAGCOI010000083.1 coordinate 6,604, forward strand.
AAGGGCGTGTACATACCACTTTTGCGCAAACGGTTGTCAATACGGGAAGATTGGCTTCATCAAATCCGAATTTACAGAATATTCCGATAAGAACGGAAGCCGGTCAGAAAATAAGGTGTGCTTTTGTGGCACCGAAAGGTTATAAGATTATATCTGCCGATTACAGTCAGGTTGAATTGCGGTTGTTGGCTGCGGTTGCCGATGTAAAAGCCTTAAAAGATGCGTTTGCAAAAGGTGTGGATATACACGCTTTAACGGCAAGTCGCGTGTTTCATATTCCGCTTGAGGCGGTTGACAGTTCTAAACGTCGAGATGCCAAAGCTATCAATTTCGGTATTGTTTACGGTATTTCGCAATATGGTTTGGCACGCGGGCTCGGTATTGCACCCGAAGAAGCCAAAGCGTATATCGATTCGTATTTCGCGGCAATGCCGGAAATTAAAAAGTATATGGAAGAAACAATTGCGTTTGCACATGCGCACGGTTACGTTGTGACGCCTTTCGGACGGAAATGTTTTGTCGGCGGGATTAATGATCAAAATAAAAGAATTGTATCTTTTGCCGAACGAACGGCTATTAACGCACCGATTCAGGGCGGGGCATCGGATATTATTAAACGTGCCATGATAAAAACGGATTATCTTTTAAAAGAAAAAAATCTGAAAACAAAAATGATTTTACAAGTGCATGACGAACTTATTTTTGAAGTGCCGGAAAATGAGGTTGAAGAAGTTAAAGCGCTTGTAAAATACGCCATGGAAAGCGTTGTGCAATTTGATGTGCCTTTTATTGCAGAAGTAGGGGTAGGCGATAATTGGCGCGATGCACACTAAAATTTTCAGTCTTGAGGTAATTTTTTTCGGATAAGGCCACGTAATGACGTTTTGGGACGAGCGCCGTAGTGGGTAATGATTTCGGCGGCGACAATGTTACCGATTTTGGCGCAGGTTTTAAGGTCTTTATTGTTAATTAAACCATACATAAAGCCGGCGGCAAACGAATCGCCCGCACCAGACGAATCAACGACATCTTCAACTTTTTCAGCTTCAATGATTGAATGTGTGTTATGGTCGATTACAACGGAGCCTTCGTCATGACAGGTGATGGCGGCCATATTGATTTTTGATTTTAATTGCAAAATGGCGGTATTTAAATCATCGGTTTGAAAAAGTTGTTTGATTTCTTTATCGTTTGCAAAAAGAATATCCGTATAATTTTCAATGAAATCCAAAAAGTCGTTTCTGAGAGCATCAACAAGTTGATGATCTGATAAGGTTAAGACAATTTGACGATTATGTTGACGCGCAATGTTTGCCGCTTTGATGATGGCTTGTTTTGCATTTTCGCGATCAAATAAATAACCTTCCAAAAACAGATATTTTGAAGAAGCAATAACATTTTCATCTATATCAGCCACGCTTAAATTTTGAGCGGCACCCAGATATGTGAACATTGAACGTTCGGCATCGGGCGTGACAAGGATAATGCAACGGGCAGTTGACGGACCGACGGTTAAAGGCGGCGTGTCAAAATCTACGCCGGCGGCACCGATGTCGCTTTTGAAAATTTGACCGAACTCATCATTGTAAACCTTACCGATAAAAGCACAGTCGCAACCGAGAGAGGCCATGGCCGCTACGGTGTTGGCAACGGAACCGCCCGAAACTTCACTTTCGGGAATCATGTCGGCGTATATGGCGCCGGCCGTTTTGGCATCTGTTAAAATCATGGTGCCTTTTTGTAAGTTTCTGTCTTGTAAAAATCTGTCGCTGACTTTGCCGATAACGTCGACCATGGCGTTTCCGATGCCGACAATATCATATATGTGTTCTTTGGTCATGTTTCTTTCCTTTTTAATGATAACATAAAGTTAAAAATTTCAAAAGGCAAGTTTTGAGATGGTGTTGTGTATTTTTTTCTTGTTTTTTATTCAAGCATATTTTATAATTCAAAGCGGGTATAAGGAGATTATCTTATATCAAGTGCCTTAAGGGTGCAGAGCTGTCAGAAGCTTTTTACATTAGGCAGTGATGGATAACACTGTCAAAAGTGCTGTCTTTTTTTATTTTAAAGAGAGCACGCATTATCCCCGATATCTGGTCGGGGAGCTTACAGCGGATGTTCAAGGATTTGTCCCAAAGGCTGTAAGAGTCATTTCCTAATGTATGATTTCTGAACTCTCCGTCCGCTCTTTAAGGGGCGGTTTTTTTAAATCCAATTCATCGGAGGAAGATATGAAAATACAATTTATATTTTTAATTTTATTGTTTTATTCTTTGAATGTTCATGCCGAAGTGATTGCCTCGGGTAATGATTGCGGGGAAAATTGCTCGTGGTCTATAACCGATGAGGGCGTTTTGAATGTGACGGGAACCGGAAAGATTAAAGATTTTCCGGCGGATGGTAATGGTAAAGCTCCTTGGCAGGAATATAAAAATATGGTTACGACAATCAACGTCGGCAAAGGAATAACGTTTGTCGGACACTACGGTTTTGTATATATGAGAGAAGCAACATCTGTTTCTTTGCCGGAAGGGCTTGTATACATTGGTATAGGGGCTTTTGAACAAATGTCTAAATTGCAAGAAATTAATATTCCGGATTCTGTAGGAACAATTGAATCTTTTGCTTTTTCACGGTCATCAGCAAACATGAACAGTTTGATTATTCCCGATTCTGTAACATCTTTAAGTAATCAAGCTTTTATTAATATGTCATCTAAAACAGAGATTTACTGCAGTGTTTCCAAAAAGAGTTTGTGTGAAAAGGCTTTAAAAAATGTTGGCAAAGATCCGTCTTTGTTAAAAACATATGAGAAAACGGGCGGGCAATATTTATATAATAATAAATTTTATTCATCACTTTCGGATATCGGAAACGGCAATTATTCTAAAAAGCGGATTTATACGATAGAAGAAGCTTCGAGACTTTCGAGGTCGAGCGGAAATACGATTAAGATAAAGTACAAGTAAAGTTTTATAATTTAAAACAAAAACCGAGGAA